>JBAYBO010000001.1:0-43092 GCA_041669225.1 Bacilli bacterium
GTTAGTTAGCCATGTTATTTTACCATTAATGATAATGGTATGCCAAACTTATCTTTCCCCAATATCTGCTACTCTTGAAATGACAAGAACAGATAGTGATTTTGGGGAGTGGGCTTTTATTATGTTAATACAAGCCTTGATTGTGGATCCGGTTGTCATAACATCGTCAACGAGCAAAATTTGTTTGCCTGTTATTTTAACGTCACCATTCCAAGCAATAATGTCGCCAATTTTAGCGCGTTCCGCTTGCGCAAGATCAGATTGTTTTCGGTTTTCGGTTTTTATTAGTGCCTTAAGTATTTTTAGTCCTGTCCTTTTGAAAATTTCTTCAACTTGATTGAAACCTCGTTCTTCGTCGCGACTATAGTGACTTGGCGCGGCAATGATTGAATAGCCACGAAAGTTACTTCTAATCCAAGGCAAATGATAGTCAAGAAAACAAGGGGCGATTTCAATATCGCCACAGCCCTTTAACTTATATAAAACTGACTGGAAAAAGTCATTGTAATCATAAATTGCCCATCCATTCACACCACAAATCTTCACCTTCTCAAAAACGGACGAGAATTGTTCCTGACATTTTTGGCAAATACAAATATCCTGATGAAATATCTGATGAAGATTAATATCTTTGATTGTTTCAAAGCACAGGCGACAGAGTCTTGTTTTTGTCGCGGATTTCGCGAAGGGCTTCATCCATCCAAATCGTTTTTTTATCTGATAGAAAAATAACTTCACCTTCTGGAGCATCTTTTTTCCTTCCTACCCTGCCTGCTATTTGAATAAGGGCACTAGTTGTATAGATTTTATGGTCGCTTTCGAACACAATAACTTGAAGATTTTTAACGGTTACTCCTCGTTCTAAAACGGCTGTTGTAACAAGGTATTTGTATTCGCCCTTACGAAAATCATTAATGATTTCTTGACGGTTCTCACGCTTTGAGTGAACAAAAGTTCCACCTCGCACCCACTTTGTGACAAACGATGAAAGATCTTCGCATTTGCTTATCGTTGGAGCAAAGATGAAAACCGGCTTATTTTGACTAATAAACAAACGTAATTTACGAATGAGAAAGAAATGTTTCAAAATACCGAGCATCAAAACAATATTTGGAAGAGGCAGCGGATATCCGTGATAGCGTTTATCAATGGCAATTACTTCTCCTCCTGTCGCTTTGAACTTTGATATTTTCGACGCGGATAAAGTTGCGGACATCATAATAAAATTACCTTTACAACTGCGCTTAAACATCGCTTCTAAAACCATATCTCCATGAAACGGGAAGGCGTCGGTTTCATCCATGATAAGAAGGTCAAAATAGTGTTCATACCGATATAGTTGATGGCAAGTTAGAACAATAATCTCTCCCTGTAAATCCTCATTATTTCCACCATAAACCGCAACTATTTTGTTTCTCGGAAATACACTTTTTAGTCGCTTATGAATTTCAATTACGACATCGCGACGAGGTATTGCAAAACCAACTTGTTTTCCGGCAATCAAAGCTTCTTTTATAACTTCAAAAACGAGTTCGGTTTTCCCTGCACCACACACCGCATTTATTAATACATTTCGCTTATCCTTAATTGCTCTTGTAATTCGAGATGATGCCTCGATTTGTTCTGGCGAAAGTTTATAGCGCAAAACTAATTTTGACTGATATGATTTTAGATTATTTTCGGTCGCGCTTATTCCCGAAAAAACGATACACCTTCGACAATAAGGTTGACCATTTTTATAGCCGATATAGCGCGAATCTTCATTTCCACAAAGTGAGCATTTAAACATATCACCTAATATATAAGGAAGAAAAAATAAAAAGCCCCGATTTTCATCGAGGCCTAAACTTATAAATATAATGTTATTTGTCTTTTTCGATATTTTTAATGATTTCGACACGGTTCGCGTGACGTCCACCAGTAAATGATGTTTCAAGAAAAATGTCGACACGACGGATGACATCGTCAAGTTCCATAAATTTTTGTCCAAAAGAAATAACATTAGCATCGTTATGTTCCCTTAAAAGACGAGAAACGGTGTCATTATAGCCAATACCGGCGCGAACGCCCTTAACTTTATTGGCCGCAATCATGACGCCTTCACCGCTTGTACACACTAATATACCGCGGTCGGCTTCTCCGCTAGAAACTTTTTTGGCAGCCGCAACAGCGTAATCAGGATAATTAACTGATTCATTAGAAAAAGTACCGACGTCTGTTACATGGAATCCACGTTTTTCTAGATGACGCCGAATCTCGTTTTTGTATTCGAATCCACCATGGTCAGAAGCTACTACAATGCGCATATTATTCACCACCAGTCACTTTCATAATATCATCTAAGGAAATATTTCCTTCCCTTAACATAACAATTTTATCATAAGCCGCGATAACTGTCGAAGGAGTCGCACCTTTTGATTTTCCCAGAACGACAGCAGCAATTTCATTATGAAACTCAGCTATCACTTCTTCACTTGTTGTAAATGGTTTTTGATCGGCGCGATTCGCACTTGGAACCAAAAGCGGTTTGCCAACTATGCGAATCATGTTACGAACATTTTCATCATCCGGGATACGAATGCCAATATGACCAGTGCCGAGATCAACCCATTTGGGAACACCTGGCTTAGTGTTTAAAATAATTGTTAATTCACCTGGCAAAAATCGTTGAATGATTCGTCTGGCTTGTTCGTTTACAAAGGCGTATTTATCGATGTCAGAAATATCTGCACACATTAAAGTGAAAGGCTTATCTGGTATCCGCTTTTTTATTTTAACTAAATTATCAAAAGCGTTTTCAGAGTCGTGAATAATTCCGAGCCCGTAAACCGTCTCGGTTGGAAAGGCAACTATTTTTCCGGCTTGAAGAAGTTTTGTTGCTTCATCAAATTTAATACTTAAAATATTTTCCATTGGAATAATTTTACTATGCTTCTATATGAATAGAAAGAATCCGATCCTTGTTATTAATATCTTTTGTTATTTCCCATTTCGCCTTGGGAATCATCATCTGAATAAGGGTTTCAATATTGTCCTTAATGTCATGGCCAATTTCAAAAACCATGGTAAATGGATAATTACATATCGCTTGATACATCATAAAAATTTTTTTATAAAAACTTAATTCGCCGCTATCAACAAGAGCGAGGTATGGTTCATACTTGATAACACTCGGTTCAATCTCCATGAGGTTTGTAATATAAGGGGGATTCGAAACAAGAACATCGATTTTAATATTTTGAAAAAGAAGTGGCTCTAAGACATCGCCCTGAATAAGTGAAATTTCTTCATTGTGCAATTTTGCATTTTCACTCGTTACTTCCAAGGCGTCTTTTGAAACATCGGTTGCGACTATTTTCGCTTTCGGAAAGGCTTTTTTTAGGGTGATAGCGATTATCCCAGAACCGGTACCAATATCGGCGATAGTCAGGTTATCGGGATTGTGACTCTGCTTAATGATTTGAATTGCTTTGCTTACAACTTCTTCGGTTTCCATTCGCGGAATTAAAACGCGGTTATCGACAAAGAAGTCGCGCTTCAAAAAACACGCTTTTTGAATAATATATTGATATGGTTCTCCATTTAGAAAACGTGCCAAATAGGCTCTAAAAAGAGGCAAATCCCTGATTTCTTCATTTTTTTTCATATAAAAATCAGACATCTCATCATGTCCTTGAATTTCACAAATCAAAGCTCTTAAAGCGATTTCGTTCTTACGAGCAAACTCGGATTCACGAACAACGTTTTCGTATAAATCATAAATGCTCGGCATATTATTCGCCCAACATTTTTTGTTGCTGGTCGTAATGAACTAAAGCATCGACAACCTCATCGAGGTCGCCTTCCATTATTCGATCAAGTTTTTGTAAATTAAGTGAAATGCGATGATCAGTCACACGGTTTTGCGGATAATTGTACGTTCTGATTTTTTCACTTCTTTCACCGGTTCCGACTTTTAGTTTACGTTCAGTACCCATTTTTTCTTCTTGCTCAGCCTGCAAGTTACTAAGAATTTTTGCTCTTAACATGCGCATTGCTATTTCACGATTTTGCATTTGCGATTTTTCTGTTTGACACGAAACAACAATACCGGATGGAACGTGGGTAATGCGAACAGCGCTTTCGGTTTTATTAACGTTTTGACCACCCGCTCCTTGAGAACGATATGTATCGACTTCCAAATCACTTGCATTAATCACGACTTCGATTTCATCTGCTTCAGGAATAACGAGGACTGTCGACGTTGACGTATGAATACGTCCAGAGGCTTCGGTGCGAGGAATTCTTTGAACGCGATGAGCACCGCTTTCAAATTTTAATTTAGAGTATACGCCGGCACCTTTAATCATAAAAGAAACAAGCGAATAACCACCGGCACCCGATGAGTTCTCATCAATCATTTGGACTTTCCAGTTATTTCGTTCGGCGTACCTTGTGTACATGCGAAATAAATCACCGGCAAAAATATTTGCTTCATCGCCACCAACCGCTCCACGAATTTCGACGATGATATTTTTGTCATCGTTTGGGTCCTTCGGCACAAGCATTAGATGTAACTCTTCTTCAATTGCTTCAAGTTTGTGATTGAGTGTATGAAGTTCTTCTTTGCCGAGTTCTGCTAATTCATCATCGCTATCATCAATCATAGCGAGAGCTTCTCCGCGCTGGTTTAAAAACTTGGCATATTCATCATATTTATCGCAAATATCAGCTATGTTTGAGCGTTCTTTTGAAAGGCTTTTGAAATGCGAAATATCCCGCATAACATATTCATTAGCAAGTTCTTCATCAATTTCTGCTAAACGCTTCTTAGTCGCGTCTAGACGTTTTATCATGCTATCTTCCATATACACTCCTCAGCAGCGGTGTGATTATACCATATCCAACCTTTTCTATAAAGTGTTAGTTTTTTGGCTTAATATTAATATTAAAACGTGATTAATGTCTTTAATCAAACTGTATAAATATGTATAATTACCAATAGGATAAAGAAATGGCATATAAAGCTCTCTACAGGACTTATCGCCCCAAAACCTTTTTAGAGGTGGCGGGCCAAAAACACATCGTTAAGACGATTGAAAATGCATTGGCTAACAACAAGATCGCTCATGCATATCTTTTTTGCGGTCCGCGCGGCACGGGCAAGACTTCCATGGCAAAACTTTTTGCTAAGTCTTTAAACTGTGAGGAAAGCTTTGGCCATCAATGCAATCAATGTGGCAATTGTCTCAGCGTTAACGATGGCTCTCATCCTGATGTCATTGAAATCGACGCCGCCAGCAACAATGGTGTTGAAGAAGTTCGCGACTTAATTGAAAAAGTCAAATACTTACCAATCAAAGGTAAATACAAAGTATATATTATCGACGAGGTTCATATGATGACCAGTGGAGCCTTTAATGCTTTACTCAAAACGCTTGAAGAACCACCCGCTCATGTTGTTTTTATTCTAGCAACAACCGAGCCACATAAAGTCATACCAACAATTGTTTCGCGCTGCCAGCGCTATGACTTCACCAAAGTCGAAGATGACGCTATCCGCGAAAAAATGGTGGAAATACTTAATCTTGAGGAAATCAATTATGATATTCCGGCGATTAATGCAATTATCGACCTCGCTGATGGTGGGGTTCGCGATGCGCTTTCAATACTTGAACACGTTCTAGCCTACGCAGGGAACACAATTAAAGAAAAAGACGTGTTTGATCTTTTTGGACTTGCCTCCACTAAGGAAAAATTAGATTTAGTTAAGGCTATTGCCAAAGGCGATGTTAAAGATGTTTTGAAAAGAATGGAATCATTTATCGCTTCTGGCATCGATATCAAAAGGTTGACGACAAACCTTCTCGACGTTTTAAAAGATGCCCTTATTTATAGCAGAACCGAAGAACAAATTCTTCTTTCGGTTTTGACTGAAAAAGATGTTTTATCATTAATCGAATTAATAAGTGTTGATCGTTTAAACGAAATGATTGAAATACTGCTTAAAGCCCAAAATGACTTTAAGGTTGTTTCAAACATTCGTTCGCTGTTCGAGTTAGTTTTACTTCGCCTTACAACTTCCTCAGTTAAAAAAGTGCCAATTGATGATGATACTGTTCATGAAATTAGAAAACCTGACAATAAGTCGATTGTTAAGCAAGAAGCCAAAAAGGAAGATTCAATTATAAAAAAGATTGAACCAGTCACAATCGATACACTACAACCTGAGATAGAAAGACTAATTGAACAACCAAAAGCGATTGAGCCCGCACCACTTGTCGAAACGAATGGTTCGACAGTTCCATCGTGGCTTCTTGAAGACGAGATGGCAATTGACGAAAAAAATAGACCAGCAATCGAAGTCAAAAGCAAAGACAAGAATCAACCAAGCCAGTGCACAATTAATGTCGCTGGTGAGAAAAATACGCTTGATGATGAGACGCTGATAAAGATTATGGTTCTCGGAGATAAAGAGGAACGACAAAATATTAGCAAAAAATGGGATGAATTCAATGGTTTAGTCGCTCATCCCCGTTATGGACTAGTCGCATCTCTTCTTAAAGATGGAAGACCATATATCGTCGCTAAAAATGTTCTCGTTCTTGAATACGACTTCGATTGTCTAGCAGAAAGAATTAACATTACGACCAACCAAGAAGCGATAGTCGAATTAATGAAGGGCATAGTCGGTCGCGAATTATTTGTTTATGCTATTGTAAGAAGCGAAGCTTTACGATTACAAAAATCATTCTTTAACCTTAGACAACTTAATCGCTTGCCAAAAGCAAAAGATATCCAATTAGACCTTAAAGGAGCAACTATATGAACATGCAAAATTTATTAGCGCAAGCCCAAAAAATGCAGCGTGAACTAAAAAAAGCCCAGGAAGACTTAGCCCAGGAAGAGTTCTCTGTTTCAAAGGGTGGAGCAGTAACTGTCGTTTTTTATGGAGACCGCAAAATCAAAAAAATCGATATCGATTCCGCAGCTCTTGAAGTCGATAACAAAGAGATGATTGAAGAGATGCTTAAACTTGCCATCGATGAAGCGTTAAAGAATATCAAACTGGCCGAAGACGAAATTAATGTGCGCATTACGGGCCGTGCCGAAGGAATGTTAGGTTTCTAATGAAAGATTTAAAATCTTTGACACGTTTAATCGAATCTTTCAACAAACTTCCGAGTGTCGGACGAAAATCAGCTGAAAGAATGGCTTTGGCCATTTTGGAAATGGATGAAGAAAACGTCAAAGAATTTTCTCTAGCTTTAGAAGGAGTAAAAAAAGCGATTCATTCCTGTCCCATTTGCGGTCTTTATACTGAAGATGAAAAATGTGAAATTTGTTGCGATGAAGATAGGGACGAAAAGACACTTATTGTCGTCTCTTCTTACCGCGATGTTTATGCTTTCGAAAAACTCAATTCCTTCAAAGGTCGCTATCACATTCTCGGCGGAGTATTAAGTGCTGTCGCCGGAATTGGAATCGAAGACTTAAATATTGATTCGCTTTTAGAAAGAATTGAAAACAATCATGTCCAAGAAATAATTTTGGCCACCAACCCGACCATCGAAGGAGAGACGACTGCGCTTTTTATTGGCAAACTACTCGAAGGTAAAGGCGTTGAAGTCACGCGACTAGCATACGGGCTTCCAATGGGTGGACACGTTGATTATGCCGATTCGCTAACACTTAACAAAGCGCTTGAAGGTCGCCGTAAACTATAGGAGGAATCATTATGTTTATTACATTTGAAGGTCCAGAAGGTAGCGGTAAAACTAGTGTCGCTAACGAAATAGTCCGCATTCTTATATCCAAAGGATATGATGTTTTGTATACTCGCGAACCAGGTGGAACGCCAATCGCCGAAGAAATTCGCAATATCATTCTCGATAAAAAGAATACTGCGCTTGACGCTCGGGCTGAGGCTTTACTTTATGCCGCTAGCCGCCGACAGCACCTTGTTGAAAAGGTTTGGCCGGCTCTTAACGAAGGTAAAATTGTTATTAGTGATCGTTTCCTCGATTCATCTTTAGCCTATCAAGGCGCTGGGCGAAATATCGGCGTTGACAATGTTTTAAATATCAATCTATTTGCCACCGAAGGCACATATCCGGATTTAACCTTGCTTTTTGACATAACACCCGAAAAGGGTTTGGAGCGCATTGCCATCAATAAAAAGAGAGAGGTTAACCGTTTAGATCTCGAGGCCCTTGATTTTCATCGTCAGGTTCGTGAAGCTTTTCTCGAACTGGCCAAAAAATATCAGGATCGCTATGTTATAATCGATGCTTCAAAAACCCTTCCGGAAGTTGTTGGGGCGGCTCTAAACGTGATTCAAAGTCGCTTGGAGCAAAAGCATGCTCGCCTCTGAATACATTAAAAAATACCAAAGCGTTTTATATAAAGTTTTTTCAAACGCCATCCAAACCGATAAGCTGACCCACGCTTATCTTCTTTCTGGTGAGCCTGGTACGCCCCTTAAGGATGTCGCTTTATATCTTGCTAAATCACTCGTTTGCGATATGCCGGAACCTCTTGCGTGTGAAAGATGTTTAACATGTATTCGCATTGAAGACGGAAGTTTTGCGGACTTAATGATATACGATGGCCAAGAATCAACGATTAAGAAGAACGATGTCAGCGAAATAACTTCTAACTTTGAAAAAACGGCTCTCGAAGCCAAAGGCATCATGATTTATATCCTTCATCTTGTGGAAAATATGACGAGCGAGGCCGTTAATTCCTTGCTTAAGTTTCTTGAAGAGCCGGGTAAAAATGTCTATGCTTTCTTAACAACGGAAAATGAGGCCAAGGTTCTTCCAACCATCATTTCTCGGACGCAAGTACTACATTTAAAAACGATTGATAAACAACAACTTATTGAAGAGTCTATCAAGCAAGGTTGTCCTCGCGAAGATGCCGAAATTCTCAGTTTCTTTTTAAATGATCCCACAACGATTCTCAAAACCTTTCAAAGTCAGGAATATATCGATGCGAAAACTGCTTTGATAAAACAACTCGAGGCTTTGCGATATACAAAAGAAGAAGCGATTTTTGTCTCGCAAAAAGACATATCGCCAACCATCAGGAGTAAAGAAGCGGCTCGCTTTTACCTCGATATGTTAACGATTGTTTTTCAAGACTTGCTGAATATCCGTGTTAACAATCGCATAACTTTAACTAGTTATGATAGTATATTACGTGAGTTAGCCAGGCGCCTGCCTCATCTTGATGAAACTTTAATCGAAATTATGACCTCACGTGGCAAGCTCGATTTAAATGTTAATGTGGCCCTGCTACTTGATCATGTCATCATTGCCATTACGAAGGAGAAATAAATGTCTATTAGAATCAACAACTATTTTATCGGCGTCCGCTTTTATAGCTCATCAAAAGCTTATTATTTCGGCGCAGAAAATAATGATATTAAATTCGGTGACCACGTCGTTGTCGAATCAGTCCGTGGTTTAGAAATCGCCAAGGTCGCCATCGAACCTCAAGATATCGCTAAATACAGTTCGAGTCTTGAATTGAAACCCATTGAACGAAAAGCAAATGAAACCGATATGTTTGTTTTTGAAGAAAACAAGAAACGGGCTAGTGAAGCACTAAAATACTGCGCTCAGGAAATACAAAATCTAAACCTTGATATGCATCCCCTCGATGCTGAATACACGCTGGATGGTACAAAAATTACGATTACTTACGTCGCCGAGGAACGCGTTGATTTTCGTGAACTTCTCAAAATTTTGGCTGGGCGCCTTCGCTGCCGTATCGAATTAAGGCAAATTGGCTCACGGGATAAGGCGAAAATGGTTGGAGGCATCGGTATTTGCGGTTTACCTTTATGTTGCTCAACGTTCTTGCATTCCTTTGATGGTATATCAATTAGCCGCGCTAAAAACCAAATGTTGTCGTTAAACATTCCCAAAATTAGCGGTCACTGCGGTAAACTCATCTGCTGCCTACTTTATGAAGATGAACAATATACAGAATTAAAGAAAGATTTTCCCGCTGTCGGTGAGCGTTTCATGCTTGATGGTTTATCCTACCGAATCAGTTCATATAATGTTCTTTCAAGGATGGTGCGCGTTGAATCACCGGAAGATGTCAGATTTTTACCCCTTGAAGACATCAAGAAATATATGAGGAGCAAAGATAAAAAATGAGAGAATTGAACTTTAAAGGAACCACTCCTATTCTCTACATCATCGCCACTCCCATCGGAAATCTCAGTGAGATGACTCCGCGGGCTTTAGAAATAATTAAGGAAATGGATTATATCGCTTGTGAAGATACACGTGTATCAGGAAAGCTATTAAACCATTTTGAGATACAAAAACCTTTGGTTTCTTGCCGCGAACACAATGAAATATCTGGGGCGATCCGAATTATTAATGACTTAAAAAACGGTCAGAAGGTAGCATATCTTTCTGACGCCGGTTACCCTTCGATATCCGATCCCGGAAACCGTTTAGTCAATGAGGCTTTAGCAAGCGGTATCAAGGTATCAGTTATTTCTGGCGCCAACGCCCTCATAAATGCATTAGTCGGTTCTGGATTAAACACTGAGCGATTTTATTTTCATGGGTTTTTGTCCCCGAAAGAGAAAGTTCGCCAAGAAGAGCTACGTAGTTTATTCAAGCGCCGCGAAACGCTTATTTTTTATGAAGCTCCACACCGCGTTTTAAAAACACTTGCGGACATGGTTAAAATTTTTGGCAACCGCAAGGCTTGTTTAGCGCGCGAACTGACAAAAAAACACGAAGAATTCATTCGAATGAATTTGATTGATTTATCAATGTTAGATAAAGAGACTTTAAAGGGAGAGATGGTTCTTGTCATTGAAGGTAATAACGAAGAACTCGCCCCGCACATCAATGATGACGAGGTCCACAAAATGATATCCAACCTCATCGATATCGGCGTGACACCAAAAGATGCCATTAAGCAAGTAAGCGACTTACTGAAGTTAGCAAAAAATCACGTCTACAAAATTTATCACCGCAACTAACGCCCTAAGGGCGTTTTTCATTTTCTAAATTTTCGAGTTTGATTTTCTTTTTTAAATCAAGAAAGGCGCCCAATCCAATTGCGCCCCCAAAGATTACGAAGCCGCTAAAAGCAATAACCAAACCTTCATTAAAATAAGGAGTGACGTATTTCATCTCGTAAGAGGTCGCGCCAGCTTTGGATACAAATCCGACAAAACCACCTTGGGCGTTATATGTTTTTAACTGCTCCTTATCGCCGTTTACGCCTTTTGCAAATACTTTCCAGCCATCACCGTAAGTAACTTGCGTGACGATAAAACGCTCCATGGGGAAATCACTTTTAAACGAGAAGTAATTAATGTCATAAATAACATCAGTTAAAGGATACTCGTTCAAAACCGCGAGCTTATTCAGGATATGATCATATGTTTCAACATAAATCTCGCTATAGTTATAAACAACTCCATTCCCGGCTGGGACAATAATAACCTTTTTGACTGGTTCACTCGCGTAAAAGCCACGGAAATACTTTTTATCAGCTTCGTTGTTATTATGATAATCAGTTGTAATTACGCGACTTGTTGTCGGATCAGGGTTGCCTTCTTCATCGATGCCATCACCAATTAAATAAATTCTTCCCCGGTAATCGGTATTTGGCATTTTAAGTGGATATTTAATCATGAAGTAAGAGGGCTCGGTTGTCAGGTAGCTTCCGCTTGAAGGAGTTAAGACAAGCTGCGTTTTATCACCGACGACGCGGTCTGCCGCTTCTGAAAAGGGGAAAGTTTCGTAATCATCCAAATAACGATCCGGTTGGCGGGGTTGGAAAAAGAAATCGGTATCGTACAAGGTGCGATTAATGCTAAGTTTACTTGCTTCCAAAGTCGGTGCGTTTTTCGGCAAAAAATGCGGATGCTCGGATATTATTTCTAAGACGTCTTCGTCTTCTAAAATAGCTCCTTTTAAGTAGGCTTCCTCATTGCGAATAACATCGAAAGAGTGGTTCCCACTCGTATGAAAGTCGTTAAAGATGCGATTACCGCAACTTCGTTTGTAATATAAAGTGTCGAAACTAAAACCGAGTTCGACATGATTATCATTTTGGTATAGACGATAACCATCACCGTCATTTTCATCATCGATACGCGTATATCCAAGGGGGGCGTTCATATCAATGACATAACTTTTCTGAACATCATTTTCCGTATAATAAAAAGTTGTTTCCGTTTCTTTAAATAAATAATATTTAACACCGAGAAAAGCATCGAGATTGTAGCGCTTTTCCTGCGCGCCACCAATCCAAGAAGTGTCGTGTTTAAAAATATGGGACATTCTAACAAAATCGATGACATCATAGTTATAAAGAGAGTGAAATGTTGAGGTACCATTAAAGTTTTCGACGTTGGGAAGGTTATCATTACTTAGATAAGCTCTTGTTGATTGAAGACGGAAAAAACCATCGTCGCTTTCATTAACTTCTTGAATGATTTTTGTTTCGGTAACATAGTTATTAAACCCTCCACTAAGACTTCGTTCGTAGGAAATAACGCCATGACCGACCATAACCATATTACCCATCACAACTGCTTCAAGAGCAAGAGTGACGGTTAGTATTTTCGTAAGCCGTTCTTTTTTCCAGTTAAAGAAAAGAATAAGCCCAGTAATCATGCAGACGACTATTTGGTAAAAGAAAATCCAATACTCGCCTTCGTAGGGTCGTATTTGTTCAGAAACAATTTTCGAAACAAGACTATAAGCAACTAACATTAAGGTCAATGTCGAAATAAACGACACTAAGGCGTAGCCGGCTGGTATTTCTTTTCGTTCATCGAAATTTAGAGCCACATAAACAAGTATCGATACAACGGCAATGATTTGCCAACGGCTGTAAGGAACGGTAAAAACGTGCATGGCGTGATAGAAGAAAGGTGTAAATAAAGCAAAAATGAAAAATCCAATCGGAATAAAATGCGAAAACTTTTTCTTGCGAATCGAATTAAAAACGGAAACGAAAAGCATCATAATGCTTGGCGTAAAAATGAAAATACTTCCAGCGAAGTTTTCAAAAGAAGTCACGGGAATCAAATTAACATATCGCCCAGAGATTGTCGGAAATAAAAACGAAACCAGCGGATATAAGACGCGGTATTCGGCGATTTCACTCTTATTATTTTTGCCCCAGTAATTAAGAATTAAATATTTAAGTTCGTCCCAATCGCGATTAATAAAGGCCTCACGAAGGTCAAGAAGATAAGTTGCATCTTCAGCTCGAGGCGCTTGCATGGCGTTGATATAATTGGGAATCAAAATCCAGGCCGCCACCATTAAGGCCACGGCAAAAGCGCCGACACCCCAACCAAGAATAATCCAGTTTTCTTTGCGTGTGTGTTGTTTGCGAAGCTGAAAAAAGCGAAATAGAGCATATGCCACACCATAAAAACATATTGTGATAAGCAGGAAATAATGAGTAATCGCTATCAAAAATAAGCCAACAATCAAGGTATATGGCTTTTCGCGGTGAAGGACCTTTTCGATGCCTAATAAAACAAGCGGGAAAAAAGCAATAACTTCAAAAAAGTTATTAAACCATAAATAATAAGCAATCCAGCCACAGAAGGCATAGGCAATTGCAAATAGGCGAGCCGTTCCTTCTTTGACGTCAAAGTGTTTTAAATAGAGGCGAAAGAAAAGACCGCCGACAACCATTCTGGCAATCATCGTTACAGCGAGAAGATGGGGAATGAAATAACGAGGAAATAAAAGCATCGGAAGCATAAATGGCGAGAAGAGACCATAATAAGTGTTTGAGGTAATATTATCTGCGCCCAAAAAGGTATTGTGATCCCACATGACAAATTTACCGGTTTTAAAAAATGTCCACCAATCATCATAAAAGTTATAATGAAAGGCGACATATTGCTGTGTGTAGTCGCCGCCTAAAGGAACGCTGAAGTACTGCGTTAAAAGCGAATAACCATAAAAGCCAAGCCCGATAGCAACAAGAAACAATGTATAATAAAAAAGCGAGCCCCGGTCTTTTAGATAAGGCATTTTATTTAAAATGAATTGTTTAAACTGATACCACTTGCGCGCCATAAAATTATTCTAACACAATAACATATGTTAACATAAATAAGTAAAGGAGATTAAATATGAAGATTTTGGAAGCGATAGAAAAACGACAATCAATTCGCGAGTTCACCGAAGAATTAGTGAATGAAGAACATCAAAAAATTATTTTAGATGCAGCATATAATGCTCCAATTGGCCGAGCTGCTTATCACCGCTACGAATTAGTCATTATTAATCAAAAAGAAAAAATCGAGATTCTTGCCAATCTAATAATCGATGCCGCCAGCTTGTTGAAGCATCCGTTTTTCCATGCGCCACTTGTTATTTTCGTCACTGGAAAAAGCAATCGCGAACGTCTTGATGGCTGTGACACCGGTTGTTTGATTGAAAACATGATGCTGGCTGCCACCAGTTTGGGGTTAGGTTCATGTTTTCTTTACACCATCTCCGAAATCATGAATGGCCAGCCTAAACTTCTTGATACTTTAAAACTTAGCGATGAATACCGCGTCATGTCGGCAGTCGTCATCGGCCACCCTAAACAAAAAGACCTGACCAATAAGGTCAGGCCCGGAATAAAAACTAGAATTCTTTAATTAATTTCAAAGACCGACAGTATGACTGACAGGCATCGAAAAAGCGATGCCTTTTCCATTTGTTTCAAGACCCGCAGCTTTATTAATGGCCTTTAAAACCGCTTCTTTAATTTCCTCTTCGACGAGGATGATCACGATTTCTTTTTCTGGGGAAATGGAGAAACCAAAAAACTTTTCCATATCGGGATTCCCGGTTCCGCGACCGTGGAAAATCGTTCCACCTCGCGCCCCTTCTTTTCGGGCGGCATCCATCACTAAATCAGTGAAACCATTATTGACAATACAAATGATTACTTCGTGTTTTCCCATAATTAATCTCCTATCGTTCTTGTGTTAGACAAATATTTGTAAATTGATAAACCTATAACCGAGGATATTTCGATTGAAAAAGCTATTCCTTTGCTTTCTTTTTTAAAGAAAACAGCAATATCCTTTTTTAATGCTTCTATTTTATCGGCTTTTACTATAGAAAAAACGATATCTTTCCGCACATCGCTAAGACCGAGCAAGTCATAAATTTCTCTTGTGCCCGTCCCTCTTCCACGAGTGATGATGCCAAGCCCGCTTTCATGTGCTTTCAAAATTCTCAAAACCTCTCTAGCGTGATTTTGATTAACAATCGTGATAAAAAATTTAAGTCGCGAAACTGAATTCGTCTTATCGTAAGGTTTGAACTTTGCCGGCGGATTAGATGCTGGTAAGGTCGTAATGTTTTCTATTTTTCTCTTGCTCATTGCTCACCCTCAATTAAGTGAATAATTTGATCGTCGTTTTCTTCAAAGAAACGAACTCTCGCCAATTTGATACGTCTTTGTTCTTTTATGGTCACATAAAGACCTAGTGCTTGAATCGTAATAATAGGCATCATTGTTACTAAAGCGTTAACTCCGAAGGCATAAGTCATTATATCTTGTCCCGAGCTTTGATAAAAGGTGATGGCTGCTCCAATCGCAAAAGGCAAAACAAATGAGGAGTTCATCGGTCCGCTTGTAATGCGACCGGCATCAAAGGCCATCGCCGAATAAAATTTTGGGACAAAAAAGGCCAAAACTAAAGCAACAAAATATCCGCCAATAACAAACCAAAGAATGGGTATGCCTAACACAAGCCGCATCATCGCAAACGACATCGCAAGACCGGCACCAATCGCAATCGCAATCAAGACGGCAACTTTGCGAATCGCACCTTCAGTAATATTTTCTATTTGCGAGACTAAAACATGAATTGCTGGTTCAAGAAGAACGGCAGCCATTCCAATAATCGCACCAAAAAGAATAACTAATCCTGATCCTCCAATAGCCATTTTACTTCCAATAATCCGACTAATTGGCAAAAAACCTAAATTTACTGCTGACAGAAAAATCACAAGGCCTAAATACGTATAAACAAGACCGGAAATTATTCTAATCAACACTTTAAGAGGTAGGTGTATAGCTATTGCTTGATAAATGAAAAAGAATGCAGTAATCGGCAAAATCGCGATTGCAACATTTAATACACTTGTCACCAAAATCCCGCCAAAAGACTGTGCGGCTTCCACTTCGTAAATAAAGGGAATATCATCTATGAAAAAGGACATGATTAACACAACGAGGACTGGACCCAACGATGTAAGGGCGATTAAGCCAAAAGAATCCTCGTCAGTCTTTTTGCCAGAACGCGTCGTGGCAATACCAATGCCAAGGGCAAGAATGAACGGAACGGTAATCGTTCCTGCCGATGCTCCGCCAATATCAAAGGATAGAGGTATAAATGAAGGATTAACATAGTTAATACCAAGAGCTAAAGCAAATAAAAGACCATATAGCATGATGAGCCATATGATCAAGTTTTTTTGAAAGAGAATGCGCAATATTCCAACGACCATAAAGACACCAAAACCAACACCAATCAAAATAATAATGAGCCATTCATTGCTAATAAACGGCAACCATTGATTGCCAAGAGGAACTTGACCAACCAGAACTCTTAAATCTGGCTCGGCAATAACGATGAAGGCACCAAGCAAAAAGAAAAGAAAAACCATTAATCCGATTTTTCTTTGACTAGTAATAGAGGCACCAATATATTCTCCGATTGGTGACATGGCCATATCCGTGCCAATCGTAAAAAATCCCATTCCTAAGGCGACCATGACGGCCGAGACAGAAAAAATAATGACATCTTTATTGTTATCAATTCGAGCTAGACCACTAAAATGAATAATCAAAACGATCACGACCATCGGAAGCGTCGAGACAAAAGCCGATTTGAATTTGTGAAGCCAACTAAAAGACATAAATATAATTTACATTCCTTAACAATTAATCTTAACATGATAATCAAATGTAGGTCAAACGATATCAAGGAGGGTTATTAGAAGAACTGCAAAAGCCGATTATTTTTTCTTTTTTACAAAAAACAAATTTTTAAATTCATTCGGCATCATCGAAATAAATTTGTATTCTTTTTTCCTGATCGGATGAATAAAAGTTAGTTCATAAGCATGAAGTCCAAGCCGTCTTAAAGGATCAGTGGGTTCACCATATTTATCATCGCCAACAACATAATGACCGATATGTCCAAGTTGAACGCGAATTTGATTTTTCCGTCCTGAGGAAATATGAACATCAAGAAGTGAATAATCTTTATTTTGAGAGACGACCTCATAGCGAGTAATGCATTCTTTTCCAGCCTTTTTGTTAGGCGTAACATACATAAGATTGAGATTATTTTCGGCCAAAAAATGATGAAGGGTATCTTCTTTTTTTTCCATAACGCCTTCTACAACGGCGTAATATCCGCGCGATGTGACAATGCTCGACCAATTCTTTTGCATAAGATCGCGAATGATGCTGTTTTTGGCCACCATCATAACTCCAGAAGTGTCTTCATCAAGTCGGTGCACGACATAGATGCGATTATGCTTATCTTTTTGCTGAACATAGTCCATCAACATGCGATAGGCGGTCCGTCCTTTGATTTTGTCGCTGGCGACGCTTAAAAGTCCTGAAGGTTTATCAATAACAATAAATTCTTCGTCTTCATAAATAATTGGCAAGTTTTCTCTTTTTTTCGCACTGATGCGATTTTTAGAAACAATAACCGTATCTTCTTCGGCCAGCATAAAATTAAACTGGCTAATCGGCGCGCCATCAACGGCGATTTGGTGGTTAGCTAAAAGTCTTTTTACGTTGTTCCTAGAAAGAGAAGGAAGTTTTTCTAAAAGAAAGGGCAGGAGCTCACATGACTCTTTAACTAAAAACTCTTTGATGTTTTTAGGATCTACTTCTCTTCTTCTTGCCACTGGCTGACTTTTGTCATTTTTGTTCATTGTTTATATATTCCATTATCCGAGGTAGAAGCTCGGTTGCGACAGCTCTTCCTCTTTGATATACCTTTGCGAGTTCATCTTTATCTTTTTCGGTTCGTTTTAACATAATCGGAATTTGGGGACGGACGACAAAGGCCTTTCCACTTTTTTCAAGCTCATCTAGAAGCTCCGCGTCTTGATTATATCGACGCGGATATTCGAGCGCGATTTCGATGAATTTAGGATATTTGCCATAAAGGGCTTTAAGCCCGGCTTTGTGTTGAGGCTTATCAAGGTCTTTGCGATATTTCTTATCGCGGGTTGTAATAACAATCATCTTATCAAAACCATCATCGAGCGCTTTTTGAAAGGGGATTGGGACTGAAATCCCACCATCAAGACAAGGTTCATCGCCGACCATGACCGGCGCACTCAGAAAAGGCAGGGACGATGAAGCGGCGATGGCTTTAAAAAAATCAGGAGTTTCATCTTTTACAAAGTAAAGAGGTTCGCCTGTTAGACATGAAGTCGTGGCCACCACAAATTTGATTAAACTTTCATCATAAGTCTTGAAATCAAAAGGTAAAATCTCGGTTGACATCTCTCCAAACAAATAATCAAAGTTGAACAATGATTTTCTAGTTAAAAGGAACTTCGGATTCACAAATTTCTTATCAGACATAAAATCAACAACGACCGACCGTGATCGTCCAACTTGCTTCGAAAGATAGCTTAAAGATATTAAAGCACCCGCCGATACACCAACAACATATTGAAAGTACAAATTGTTTTCCATGAATACATCAAGAACGCCAGCCGTAAAAGCTCCACGCACCGCGCCTCCTTGTAAAACTAATGCCACTTTGTTGATATCCATATGCTAGTTCATTGTATAACAACGGCAGCATAAAGAAAAATGGAGAATATCTCCATCTTATCTTATTTTCCTTTTATTTCTGAATTTTCGCTTATAGTCTTTTAATAAACGATTCCCCTTAATGCCGTTTGCCTCTGGACAATTTCGGCAGCTGCCTTTTTCGCGATTGTGAATAAAGCCAAAATAAACTATCAAACCAAGCATAATTATGACAATTCCTAAAATAACACCATCAACCCAGGTCATATAATTAGCCATCCAATCAGGCCGACAAATGTTGCTAAAACCCAAGCGATTCCGGTTTGAAAAGAGACGGCCTTAAGCATTGCTTTGGTTGAACCGAGTTCCTTACGCATCGCGCCAATCGCCGCAAAGCAAGGAGCACTAAATAGATTAAATATCATAAATGCATATGCACTCCATCCCGTAAAGAAAGAGAACATCCCGCTTTCAAAAATCGAAGCTCCACCACCTTCAAGGCCAGCTATTACTTCAAGCGAACTGACAACTTGTTCTTTCGCGATCAATCCTTGAATAGCGGAAACCGTTGCGCCCCATGACCAAGTTCCACCAAGCATTGGATAGAAAATCCAAGCAAAAGCATTTCCAATTCCAGCAAGAATACTGTTTTCAATGTGATGATTAACACCATCAATATAATTGAAGCCCCACGTAAATGATGCTAAAAACCAAACCGCCACAGAACATAGGACGATGACCGTCCCTGCTCTTTTAATAAATGACCAGGTTTTATCAAAGACATCGCGAAAAACATATACTGCGCTCGGAGCGTGGTAATTTGGAAGTTCTGATAAATATGAAGATGTAGTACCTTTATAAATAAATCTTTTTAAAATCAAAGCCGAAATCAAAATGACGACAATCGCCATAAAATATAAACTGAGTGTTACAACCCACGCAAAGCTAGAGAAAAAGTAACCGGCGAATAAAGCGATGATTGGAAGTTTCGCAGAACATGGGACAAATGGCGTTAATATCGTCGTCATCTTCCGTTCTTCTTCGTTTTCAACCGTCCGCGATGCCATTATACCCGGCACACTGCAACCACTTCCGACAATAAAGGGAATAAGTGATTTTCCGCTTAGGCCAAAACGTTTAAAAATGCGATCTAGGAAGAAAGATATACGTGACATATATCCGGTTGTTTCTAATAATGCCAAGCAAAGGAAAAGAATAATTAATTGTGGTAAGAAGTTGCTAACAGCACCGAAGCCGGCAATGATACCATCAACGACCAAGGAGACCGACCACGGACTTGCACCTATACCAGTTAGCCATGTGCTAAGTGAAGGCCCTAAGCCATTAATCACAAACAGTACTTCGCGTCCGAGAACATTGATTGTCTCTGCCCCACCAAAAAGAGCGGAGACAAAGTCGACAGTTAGCCCGCCAACAAGACCAACAGATAAGAAATAGACAATACCCATAATTAAAGCAAAAATTGGCAAACCTAAATATTTATGCAGAAAGATACGGTCAAGTTTATCAGTAACGGTCTCGCCTTTTTCTTTTTGCGTCGAACATTCTTCTTTGATTCTAACGATATGACGATAACGCTGATCAGCGATTAACTGCTCGCTGTCCATTTTATACATTTTTTCTAGGTCGTTAATTTGCGAAACAATTTCATCACTTAACAGGGGGCGATAATCTCTGTCCCGCTCAATTATTTTTACTGCCGAGAAACGTTTATGACCAACATTGATAGTTGAAGAAATATTTGAAATCACATTTTCAATTTCTTCATCATAAATGTAATCATGATGGTTTTTCTTATATTCTCTCGACTCTATTACCGCAACAAGATTATCAACACCAAGATTCTTTTTTGCCGAAATAGACACAATCGTCGTATTAAGTCGTTTAGACAACTTTTCAATATCGACAGTAATACCGCTTTTTTCTAAAACGTCAGCCATGTTCAAAGCAATCACGACATCAATATCTAACTCTAAAAGTTGTGTTGTTAGATAAAGGCTTCTTTCAAGACTGGTTGCATCGATGATATTAATAATCAAATCAAGTTTTTCTTCCATGGCAAATTGCCGTGAAATTTCTTCTTCGGTTGAATACGGAGAAAGAGAATAGACGCCCGGCAAATCAATGATTTCGATATCGGTGCCGATTATTCTTCCTTCTTTCCGTTCAATCGTGACTCCCGGCCAATTTCCAACTTTTTGATTTGTTCCGGTTAAAGTATTGAAAAGAGTCGTCTTTCCTGAATTCTGATTTCCGACTAAAGCGATTTTCATACTTATTCAATGACCTTTATATCAATCGAACGCATGTCCTTGCGACGAATGCATAATTCATAGCCGCGAAGACGAATATCAATCGGATCGCCAAGAGGGGCAATCTTTTTAATTTCAATAACAACCCCTTTGGTTATTCCCATGTCTAAAAGACGGCGGCGCAAAGCTGCATTGTCATTATGGAAATCAAGAACAACGGCTTTTTGGCCGCGATCGAGATCGCTTAAATGACCTTCTTCACCAGTCTGAAGCCTAAGTCTTTTCCCATGTTGATGTCTCATTCGATTTTGCATAAGCTTTCGTTCACCACATTTCGTGGTTCGCATATATATTAAGTTGGAAGAGCGGTTTAGTCAATCGAAATTGTAAACCATAGTTAACTTTTTTTGTATTCAGGTTTTAGTGGTGTTATAATGAAGGCGAATAAACGGAATTCAACAATGAAAAAAACTACAAAGGCGATTGAAGATTATTTAGAAGCTTTCTATATTCTTTATTTAAATAAAGAACCATTGGAATCCGCCCGCGTCTCGCGTCTTTTAGGTGTTTCGCGCCCAGCTGTTAATAAAGCCACTCACGAAATGATGAAATCAGGCTATATTAATAAGACTCCATATTCAGAAATTGAATTTACTCCTTCAGGAAAACGAATAGCAAAAAAAGTTTATCATCGTCATACAACCCTTAAAAAATATTTGCTAAACCTTGGTGTCTCTGAAAAAAATGCCGACCGTGACTGTTGCTTAATCGAGCATGTTTTATCAGAAGAAACATTTAAAAAAATTGAAACTTTAGTTAAAGATAAATAAAGTCTAACGGAAAACGTCTTCGGCATCGATGAACTTTTTTGTTTTTTCTTCTTTAGTTTTTACAAAACGGGCGACGACAAATAAATCATCATTTTTAGGATTAAGCTTAATGATTTTATCGACACGAACCACGAGATTATTTTTTGCTTCTTTAATTAGAATTGCTGATTCATCTATTTCGTGAGGCACATCAATAAATTTATCAATTGAATCGCTATGTCCATTACCGAGTTTTAAGGCGATGGATTTTTGTTCGCGACTAAGGGCACTGACACCAATCACATCACCGACTTCAAGATTCTTTCCCGTGACGCTTTGCTCACCAATCAACAAACCAATCACATCATAATCAATCATCATCGACCAGGCACAAATCATCGCAAATTTGCGATTGTGTTTGATGTAACAAACAGCGTTAGCCCCAGCGAGAAAAGCGTGTAACCCCATAATATTTACTTTTTAGAATCATCATATTTAATGATGCTTTGGTATAAATCGGGTCGTCGATCGCGAAAAACACCCCAGGCAATACGTTTCTTATCGATTAATTCTAGATTGAATTCAGCAACGGCGATATCTTCTTCAGTACGCGAAAGTTCAGCGACAAGATTGCCATCTTCATCAGCAATAAAGCTACTGCCAAAAAAAGTCATACTGGAATTCTCATCGCTTTCGGTGCCGACGCGGTTCGAAGCAAGAACAGGAATAATATTTGCGGCAGCGTGTCCCTTCATTGTGTTTTGCCAATGATCCTTTGAATCTTTTGGAAGAACTGGCTCGCTGCCGATGGCGGTTGGATAAACAATCAATTGCGCGCCCAGCAACGCGAGGGAACGGGCAACTTCAGGAAACCACTGATCCCAACAAATCCCCACACCGACACGGCCGTATTTTGTCTTGAATACTTTAAAACCGGTATCTCCTGGCGAGAAGTAAAACTTTTCTTCATAGCATTCACCAGTGGGGATATGAGATTTGCGATAAAGGCCAAGATTATCACCATCCGCATCAATCATAACCAAAGAATTAAAATGAACATTCCCGGCTTTTTCAAAGAAAGATAAAGGCAAGACAACATTAAGTTCTTTGGCTAGTTTCTGAAACCTTGAAATTGTTAGTGATGAGTCTAATTCTTCAGATAAATCAAAGTAATCATACTTTTCTTTTTGACAAAAATATGGTGTTTTAAATAGTTCAGGAAGCAGAATGACTTGTGCGCCTTTTGCAGCGGCAATTCGCACCATTTGTTCGGCTTTTGCAAGATTTTCGTCAATCTTCCAAGACATGCGAAATTGAGTAATGGCTACTTTCATCTTAATTATTCTCCTTTTTAGTTTCAGGTATTTGCATAGTTATACAGTGAACGTTTCCACCGCCAAGCAGAATTTCGCGAGAAAATACTTGAATAATCTTTTTATCCGGATATAGTTCGACAAATTGACTATAAGCTAGTTCGTCTTCTTTGACCCCAAAAGCCGGAAGAATGACAAAATTCTTTCCTTGATAATAATTAATATAGGAGGCTGCTAAACGCATATTCGGTTCCCTTTTTTTAGCATTAGAGCGCGAACCGCGAATGCCTTTGGCTTCTTCCTTTGTCATATACATCGGATGCGGAAGTCTAACTTTGACAATTTCAAACGGATTACCATCGGCATCCGTTTCGTTTTTCAGCACTTTATAGGCTGCTTGTGAATATCGATATTGCGGATCACTGCGAACGGTTGTCCAAGCCAAAGCAACAACGCCAGGACGAATAAAGCACGCCATATTATCGACGTGTTCGCTCGTTTCATCTTGGTAAATACCATTTTTCAGCCAAATAACCTTGCTTATACCAAGATTGGTTTTGAGTGTCTCTTCGATTTCTTGCTTATTCATATGGGGGTTGCGTCCCTTAGAAAGGAGGCACGCCTCAGTCACCAAGCATGTCCCAAGCCCATCGACATGAATACTTCCGCCTTCAAGAACAAAATCATCAATGTAATAACTATCGAGATTAAGTTTCTTTGATAAGAGGCTAGAAAGTCGATCATCGTCCAAATAGTTTGAGTACAGTCCGCCATGCTCCGTGCTCCAGGCATTAAAACGGAAGTCAACGGATCTTAGTTTAGAACCTTTTTTAACAAAAATCGGCGAATTGTCACGCGCCCAAGCATCGTTATACTTTATTTTGATAACGTCGACGTTCTCGATATTTGAAAATTCGCCGGATGCGACATCATAAATGCTCGGATGGATTCCAACGAGCACGGGTTCAAACTGGGCGATAGCGCGAACGACATCTTTGTAAGCCTCGCGGGCCGGTTTGGCTCCATCTCTCCATGTATCTTTGCGAAATGGTAGAAGGATGAAGGTCGCCTGATGGGAGTCTCCTTCAAACGGCATCGAATAACCATCATTATGAGGAGTTGTGATGCGCTTTGAGGAATAATCAGTATAAGCCTTTTGATAAGACGAGAATTTCTTCCAACGATCTTTATCGACAACATTAACGGTCCCATCACTATAATCACTAATTAATGTGATTCCTGTTTGTTTATATGTCTTTATCCGTTCAATTAAATCGCTAGTAAAAATTTCTCCTGGAATAATCAAAGGAATGCCCGGAGGATATATCATAATTGATTCTTTCGATATTTCGTTCGCTGCATTCATAATTGAGATGCGTTTGCTAGGTGCATAAAAAGCCGAACGGGGTCTTACTAATAAATATGGAAAGCCAACACTGAAGGAGTGACGAGGATAAGTAATTTTACGATTATAATGCTCACGGCTAATGTCTTTTAAAGCCGCAAAAAGATGCCTCAGGTGTTCTTTTTTTGTGCCGATGGCAAGAATTCCCAAAACAACGTATGTCTCGGCTAATTCAACCTGAATTCGATACTTCTCCTTAAGAAGATAATATAAATCGAAGCCACTTAAATCGAGATGATCAAGTTCGAGAACAAGCTTGGTTTCATCATAATCGTAACAACCTTTTTGAAGAAAATGTTCGCGTCCGCGCGAAATGAAGCCCTTGATTTTTTCTATTTGTTCACGAGCATATTTGGCCAGTTCAAGAACGTTGTCCATTGCTTCCTGACCTTTGGTGGCGGCAAAATGACGGGCTGCGTCAATACTAGCAATTAAAATGTTAGAAGGCGAAGTAGTGCTAATAATGCTCAAGGATTTTTGAACTTCACTTGGCGAAACGCGCTCACCTTGAAGGAGAAGGACGCTTGACTGTGTTAATGAACCACCTGTCTTGTGAAACGAAACACTGGAGAGGTCAGCACCACACTCCATCGCTGATAGAGGACCATTTTTACTAAAGTAATAATGGGCGCCGTGGGCTTCATCAACTAAAACCGACACATTATGCGCATGGGCGAAATCGGTGATTTCCTTTAAATCATTTACTGCCCCAAAATATGTTGGGTTTATAACAAGCAGCGCTTTGGCGCTTGGGTAACGAATTATCGCTCGTTTATAATCAGCAACACTCGGCTGATTGGCAATTTCGAGCTGCCGATCGATTTTTGGCATTACATAAACGGGGATCGAACCAGATAAGACAAGCGCACTAATGATTGATTTATGAACATTACGAGGAAGAATAATCTTATCTTTGGCCTTGCACACCGACATAATCATGGCGATGATGCCACTCGTCGTACCATTCACCAAAAAGAAACTGTGATCAGCGCCCGCAAAATCAGCCATAAGCTCTTGGGCTTGGGCAATAACACCAGTCGGGTGTTGCAATGAATCAAGTCCGATTGGAGCATTAATATCACTTTGAAAAGTTTTTCCGCCAAGGAAATCTTTTAGTTTATTTTCAACATTGCCCATATGGTGTCCAGGGACATCAAAAGGCGATATTTTTTCGTTAACATATTTGATTAGCGCATCAAGAAACGGTGTCTGATTTTGGTTTAATTTCATAGCACATAAATCTTATATTATCTTCACTATGTGCGCAACCAAAAGTAATTTTCATTGAAAATTATATAAAAGTAACTACTTCGAGAAATCAGTGAGAAAGAATTCGGCCATCGCCTCATTCGTCCTTTTCCCTTCTTTACTATCCGGCAAAACGAGATTATAGACATGAGCAACTTTCATATCGAGGGATGGTTCAAATTGATAATGATGTGGTATTTCCTGTCTCAATAATTCATCGTGTAGCATAAAACTGTGTTTCTTTAGAAAGTCATAGTGACAAGAAGAAACAAAAATCGGGTCTGGTTTTACCTTTTTAATATAGTAGGCCGGATTATTCATTTTCAAAAATTCTCCATCTAGATAATTGCTAGAAAAAAGGGTAGGCATCGCTGACTTATGAATAATGCGCTTAGCATATTCAGCGACTTCTTCAAAATCATACACCGCACAATTCATACCAACACATTTGATTTTGATATTTGGTAGACGGTCAATTCTATAATATCTTTGTGCTTCTTTTGATTTAAAGACGAAATCGGTAAGAAGAGCAAGATGGCCACCGGAAGAATCGCCAAGAAGAATAAAATTATCAAAAAATAAGTCATATTTTTCTTTGTTTTTTTCAAGAAAATTCAAGGCGGTGAAAATATCAACAATTTGCTCATAGATACTCGTTCCTTTTTTTACGAGAGTGTAATTAATCGAAACAACTGAAAAACCTTTCGCAACAAAATATGAATTGAAAATGTAATTAAGACCTTTGTAACCAAAGGCATATGAGCCACCGTGAATATCAAAAATAAGATGGTTGTTACTTTTCGCCGTTGGATGATAAATATCGAGAAGATGCTCAACATTGCCGTCGTCAACGTAAGGAATGTCTTTCCAAACCCGCATTTCGGTGAATGGTTTCATCTTCTTGATGCGCTTGGCTTCGTAGATATCTAAAGTGCGCTTAAAAATTTTTAATGAGGGACGGAAGATAAACATAAATTCACCTCCTTATTAATAAGTATTTGAAACGAAAATGTTGAAAGAACGCCTTGAATTAACGATGATGATATTCGTTTATTTTCTTTCGCGTATTTTTTGTGAGATAAACTCAGCTAAACCTTCAGGAACATATGGGGAGATGTCAGCATTAAAAAGGGCTAACTCTTTGATGTATGAAGCTGATATGAAAAGATTATGACTCGATGGAAACATGACTAAAGTCTCAATGTTTGGATCACTCGTGTGGTTAAATTGAAACATCGTAATTTCGTTTTGATAGTCATTGACGTTTCTGACGCCGCGAATAATGACGCCCTCTTCTTTTTGACGAACATAATCAACAAGGATGAGATCGCTTTTTTCGATAACGACGTTTTTAATGTGGGCCGTTGCTTTTTTAAGCATTTCGACGCGTTCATCGGCCGTAAAAACATAATGCTTGTTTGGATTAACGGCCACCACCACAAAAATTGTTTCAAATAGTCGGGCGATGCGCTCGATGATGTCGATGTGTCCATTGGATACTGGATCAAAAGATCCGGGATAAATTGCTTTCTTAATCATAATTTAATTTTATCACAACTAATGTTGGTGATAACAATCATTAAATATATTTTTTGAGATTCTTCAATATGTATTGCATTTTGTGTTTTTGCTACATAATGAAAAGGGAGGTATGTTTATGAAGAGAATAATATATTACATTACCGGCGCTACCGGACACCTCGGTCGGACTATCGCCAATCTTTTACTGGCTCTTAGAAAAACAATTGTGGCCTTTGTTCTTCCTCGCGACAAAAAGCGCAATTTTGACAATCAAGAACAGGGTGAGGTTCATTTTGTTGAAGGCGATATTCGAAAATTCGAGGATGTCGAGAAGTTTCTCGCGTTTAAATCTGAAAACACTAATCAAATAGTTATTCACTGTGCGGGAATTATCACGGTTGAAAAATCATTTAATCAACTCGCCTATGACGTTAATGTCACAGGCACAAAAAACATTACCGATGTCGCAAAAAAACGAAAAGTAGAAAAATTCATCTATGTTTCAAGTGTTCACGCATTAAAAGAATTACCTAAAAAAGTACTTATCAGAGAGCAAAATCATTTTGATCCTAATGAGGTTAATGGTTTTTATGCAAAGACAAAAGCTGAGGCCAGCCAATACGTACTAGATGCCGCTAAAGAGGGACTTAATGCCATTATTGTTCATCCCTCAGGAATCATTGGTCCTAACGATGAGATGAATGGCCACTTCACATCAGTTCTTAAAAACTACCTTGATGGTTCTTTATCTTCAATCGTTAAAGGTGGATATAACATTGTCGATGTCCGCGATGTTGCCGACGGAATTATCAAAGCCACTGAGCGAGGCGTCGAGGGCAAATGTTATCTCTTATCGGGTCAATATCATTCTGTTTACGAAATTATCGAGATTGCCAGTCGGGTTTCAAGACGCAGGAGAATTCGTAGCGTTCTGCCTATCTGGTTTGTCAAAATGTTCGCTCCTTTAGCGGTTCTTTGGTCAAAAATTAAAAAACAACCGCCGATTTTCACTGCTTATTCGATGAATGCCTTGGTCTCAAATTCAAACTTTTCGAACGCGCTCGCCGTTCGTGAGTTAGGATTTTCTGTCCGTCCTTTTGATAACACAATTGAGGATACCATTAGAGATTTAATGTCGCGAAATGAAATAACGAATAAAAACAAAAAGAAGAGAAAATAGATATCTTATAAATGTCATTATATAATAAGGACATGGTTGAAATGAAAAAGGTGAAAAAAGCTCTTTTTGCGAAGATTTATGCTTTAATTGCAATTATTTTTATATTCGCTGGATTAATCATAATCCGACTATTTGAACTATCTGCGGAATTTTGGACGCGAACTTACTATCGATTTTTGCAATCGACTTTCGGACCGCTTGTTAGTTGGATTCCTTTCTCAATTGCTGAAGTATTTTTTATTTTATTTGCATTAACAATTATTGTTCTTCTTGTTTTTATTTTTGCCGATTTCGCTAAAAGAAAAGGACTCGAAGGACTTAATAAATCTCTCGCCTTACTCCTAGTTGTAGTTTCGACATTTGCATATTACTTCTCGACGGCTGGGGTTGGATATGGTCGCTATCCAGTTGATATACCACAACATCAAGAAAATGTCGAAAGCAGCGAGTATGTTCCAATCGTTGAGCACTTCTTAACAGACTTTAATGCTGTTGCGGACACTCTCGACTTCGATGTTAATGGAAGTGTCATCAAACCTTATACGATTTCTGAGTTAAACATTATTCTTCAAAACGAATTCGAGGGACTGGAATCAGACTATTTCACTCGCTTTACTCCCAACGTCAAGCCGATGTTTTTATCATTTCTATTTCGGGAGTTCAATATCACTGGTATTTCGTTTGCCCCAACAACCGAACCAAACATAAATTATTTGACACCCGATTCGCAGCTCGTCTCGACGATGGCCCATGAAATCGCTCATTCTAAAGGCGCCATGCGCGAACAGGATGCGAATTTAGTCGCCGCCTATATTCTTCTTAATAGTGAGGAGCCTTATCTGCGTTATTCTGGCTACTATACAACTTTTTATAGCATAATTTCTCTTGCAAACTTTGTTGGCGATGACCAAAAGTATAGTGAGCTTTATAACTCCTTGAGACCTGAAATTAAAAACGATTATAAGTATTCGCGAGAATATTGGGCCGAGCACGATTTTCTAGACGATATGGCGACTTGGTTTAACAATTTGTATCTTAGCATCGTCGGAAACGAAGGAGTTTCTTCATATGTTGATAATCCAGACATCGATGAAACCACCGATCCTGATACCGGCGAAACCATTCAATATATAAAGGAGTTCTCGCCCTTCCAAAAGTTATATTTCTATTTCTATTACGAATAATTAGTTATTTCGTTTAATGCAAGGCTCTTAAGATAAAGATAGCCCCTCGTTGTTTCCTCGCCAATACTCGTAATCGGCTGATTAAAAATAAGTAATAAATAATCGATATTTTCTAATTCAAAAACAATCTTATATTCGCTGTCATTTTGTGGGGACGAAATTATTTTTGAATTAAGTAATGCGTTGGAACTATCGTGAGCTTGAATTAAGTAATTATCATTAGTGAACTCGCCTACTGAGTATGTTTTGTGATTGAATGCGCCAAAGTTTATGTCGATTGATAAGGTTTCTTCATAATTCGGAACGAGAACTTCTATTTTTGAATCTAATGTATCAAAGCGAAAACCTTGTTCGACGATAAAGACTGGTTCTTCGCTGCCGATTGGTTCAAAAACATAGTTTTCGTCGAAAGTCGCCGTTTCGTCTGTGAAGTTAATGCCGTGAAGGACTCTGACCTGCGCCTCTTGATTATTATCAAGACAACAAATTGTCCCGATGATAATTATAAGCAATAAGGTAATGGTAATAATGGTAATAAAAAGGGCCGGTAAATATGAAATAAACCGCCTTTTTTTCTTGAATCCAAATTCGTTGACGTTTTTGCTAAAAGAAGAGTCGCCTTCTTGGTTATACTGATTGTTTCCACTCATCAACTTAATTATAACCCATTAAGTTTTCTAAGCAAATTCGCAAAAATACTAGGCAACAGTCTTTTTCTTTTTAGGACCTTTAATTGCTACGATTAGACTTGGGATGAAAATAACTAAACCGATGATAAAAAGAGCGACCCAAACAGCAACCATAACAATAAATATGACAAAAGCGATTGGGGCTAATGGATCAATACCCTCAGCGATATAGGCTAATAAATCCTGGACGGCTTGAATGCCAAAAATAACCGCGACGATTATTGCGGCGAGACCAACTAAAGCAAAGATAATGGCAAAGATGCGTTTAACCATATTAATACCTCGTGTGATTCATCGTGGCACAAAACAAATAAATGAACAAGATTTTATGATATAAAACTAATTCCAAGGATTAGGAGCGCTCGCTTCGATAAATTGTTGATACATGACATGGCGTTGGAAAATATCAGCGTCAGTGTGAATTATACTAGTATAATAGTTTTGCTCTCGATTATTAATAATATAAGTCGATGTAACAATTTGATACATGTCATTATCCTCTAATGAGTATTTATTAAGCCCATCAATGAAAATGGTCAATGTTCCCCAAAGTTCCAACTGTTTTCCAGTTGCTTCGACTATTACCGTAGCATTATCAAAGGGGAAAGCTTTATACACATCAGCGTATGTAATATCACCGACATTCCATGCCGACCGTGATTCATTATACGATGAGCCAATAATGTCATAAGATTCAGAATAGGCATCCAATTGTGCTTGAAGGAACATTTGCTGAACGCTCAGTTTGCTAATTGTGCCGTCAATCGAAGCAAAGATAGAATCACTATTAATCTCACCAATTTTATCGTTTTTCAGGGCGCGGAGACTTTCACTTTGAACGGGTCCATCCTGAGCGGGAGCATCTAAATAAGCATCATAAATGCTTTGCACAGCTTCATCTTCAACAAGTGTTATGCTTCCGTTTAAAAGATTCGTGTTTTTATAACCATTCAATGAATAGGATTCCTTGGCAGAATCATAAATGAATTCGACCTCGCCAATCGCGCGACCATTCGACGAAGATTCGATTATCGGTACCGATTTAAAATCCGAATTTTTCATCGTCAGAACGGAATTATGATGGCTATGTCCAGTAAAAATCGCGTCAACATAATCAGCGATTGATTTATCAACGCGTTTATCAACATCATGAGTTGAGTAAATGATAATATCAGAACCGGCTTGACGAAGCCTTTGGGCTTCAGAGATGACCATTGAGGTGGCGTTGACAAATTCATAGCCCTCGACAATCGGACCGTCAATGGAATCATAAACGCCGTTATCAATCGAACCGATAACACTAACGCGAGCAGGTCCGCGATTAAAAGTCGTTGATAGATAACCAAAATCATATTGACCTTCAGGATTTAAAATGTTTCCTGATAAGAAGGGAAAAGACCAATCTCCTTCCTCTTTGTTCATGGCGTAGGCGGCATTTTCTTTTAAAACATCAACGCCCCAGTCAAATTCATGATTGCCGATTGACATCGAATCAAAGCGCATTTCTTTCATGATATCTATCATGAGTTTTCCTTGGCTGATGTTTGAATCGAGACTTCCTTGAAACATGTCGCCCGAAGAAACAAGAACGACATTCGTATTCGCTTGTTCCCGTATGGTATTAACATAACCAGCTAAATAAGCCATGCCGGGTTCATTATCGTCTGGGCGATACTCAATTGAACCGTGTGTGTCATTAAGATGCAAAATCTTGATAATATCCCCGCTTTGAGGATCACCACTTTTTTGTTCATTATTTGGATCGGTAACGACCGGCGCCGCGGTCAGTTCACCATCACAACCAACTAATGCAAGAGCCAAAAGCGGTAAAAGTAAGATAATTTTCTTCATTTATTTCTCCTATTAGAATATTTTTCTCCATATGTTGTTTTAGCTACCAGTTTTGCGTTATTTAACGAACCACCGACAAGAAATAATTTAATTGTCGCCGGACAACACAATAAACCAGCGACGCTAACTTCTAATTTTGGCAAATCTTCATTGACAGTTCGAATCGAAAAGCGAGTATCTTCATTAATTTCGAACTGGGCGGATTTCTGACCTTTAATCACACCAACGATTTCACCATTAAAAAGAATTTCGACTTTAATATCACCGATCCATGTCGTCTGATCAGGACCAATAATGGTCACAAGTGAAGTTTCTGGGTGTTGATATTTCATATTCATATTCTACTAGATATGGAACCTTCTTCCAAATTCCTTTGCAACAAGCTTAGGAGCAAAAATAACAAAAAACAGCAACGTAAGGAAGGAAAAAGAAGAGGCTGCAATCGACATAAATAGAGAGCCCAAAATATCTGGACCAAAGATATCAATCAAAATTAGGACAAAGGGTATAAATCCGATAAACGATAATGAGAACTGAGCGATGACATAATCATGCAGACGATGCCTCTGTGAGAGCATGGCGATATTAATCGCCAATATAAAAAGCATTAATGTCGCCGGCATCGCATAATCAAGTGACCATTTAGCAATTTCCGAAAAGTTTTCTAAAAAAAGTGAAGAAGTCATTGAAGGTGAGGCGGTCACAAAATTGATGACGATTAAAAGAGCGGAAAGGCCAATCGCGTGCAATAAGAGTTTTTGACCAAGGTGATCGGTTCTCCGCACCGTATAAAGACCAACTAACCAAGCATATAAGATTGCCACTCCAACAATTAATGACCACAAGAAACCGTTCCAGGTTAGAAGGTTAATTAAAACACAAACGCCAATTGCCACAGGGGCGGCTATCGAAATGCCACGCGCCCATCTTTTTCGTAAATTAATAAACTTAATATATGATGGAAAAGGTTTTTTGGAGGCTGGTTCATCTCCGTGCTCGACTGGTCCATGGCAAAGAGGGCATTTCTCGCCTTTTGAAACGATATTAACTTTACAATCAGGACAAAAATCCATCTTAAGCGACCTCCTCCCAGTAATTACTTTCAACTTCCACTTCTAATCCTAAATTAACTAAATTACGAAAAAGTTGCATTGGAAGCAGCGTGTCGCGTGTCTCGCGAAGAACACTAATTGTCAAAATGTTATTAAAAGTAATGACACCGATTCCAAACGCGCAGTTGATATCGTTTGATAAGTTAAATTCAAAATCTTGAACATGTTCAGCCATCGACTGCGGAAGTTGAACAATACCAATGTTTGACATAGTCAAAGTGTTGAGTCTTCCCCCATACTTTGTCCCAGCAATAGTCATCGCGGGTTTTTTAAGAAATAAAGGGGTGAGGCGCATCGCCATATTTCGTTCGGCTTGCATATTAACATTAATGTTTTCAACGATGCTTTCTTTTGAAAGACCTTCGCTAAAACTTTTTTTCACCTGCGTAAGTATTTCATCAAATTCTCCGCGCTTATCATCCTTCACAGTCGTGTGAAAGAAGAGAGTGAAGTTGCGAAGCGATTCTGATGGAAATAGACGTCGAAGGTTAATTGGTATACAAATATTAACACGATTATTTTTAATCATTCTCTCGCCGTACACTTGATAGACGGTTTGGGTTAATAAGGCTGAAAGATATTCGGTTACAGTCGCGTTATACTGCTTGGCCAAAGCATGTAAAGCGTTCGAATCAAGACGGCCATTAATAACACCGCGTCCTTGACCGCTTGGAAAGCGGGCATCTTTAATACTAAATGGAGTGGGGACAACATAGCGTTTATGAGGATTCATCGTGGCGTATTTAAAGAAACTATCTTCCAATTCTTCGATTGATGGATCTTGGTCGACCGTTAAAACCAAGCCTTCGCTTTCCAAGTGATGACCTTTTAATTCAAGATAACGATAAGTAAGGGCTTTTAAAAAAACGACTGCTCCGGTTCCGTCGGTTAAACTATGAAAAACTTCTAAACTAATCCGCTTTTCATAATAAAACACCGTAAAGCGAAAATAGTTATTACTATAATAGTCAATTGATTTGTTAATGCGACTATCTTCAGGGCGAACACGCGCCATTTTTTTATTTTCTTCAAGATAATACCAAAAAACACCGTGCCGGACTCGCACAAACATCGCTGGAAAACGACTGCGCATATCGAGTAATGCCCGCTGCAAAACGTAAGGATCAACCTCTTCTTTAAGATTAATCGCAAAACGAAATACACAGCTATTGCGACGACTTACCATCGCTGGATAAATTTTTGCGGCGTTATCTAAACGATACCAATCTTGATTAATGCCATTAATTTTATTCTTCATTTTTATCAGTCGTGTTAACACGACTCGTTCATACTATACGTGATTGAGGACAATTCGTAAATCATTTTGCTAAGCGGAAGGCACGAGATAACGCCGAGATTCGCTTGGACATTACCTTTTGAACGAGCTTTTTGCCTTGCATAATATCAAAAGCATGAAACGCTCCTTCAATATAATTAAGTTCGACTTTAATACCGTTATTTTCAAGTTTCTTGGCATACTCAATGGCCTCATCGCGAAGGCAATCGTACTGACTTGGTTCGATATATGCGGGTGGGAGATTTTCGAAACAAGTTGAAACCGAAGGAGAAGCATATGAAAGCATGCCAAAATGACCATCTTGAAGATAAATTTTCCACATTTGCTTATTAAGCAAAGAATTCCATCCTGGTGCATCGAAATATTTTTTTATCGAGGCTGTTTTCTGTCGGTGATCAAGGGCTGGATAAATTAACATCTGAAAGCAGATTTTTGGACCTGAACGGTCACGGCTCATGTGTGTCATTGCCGCGGCAAGACCGCCACCGGCACTATCACCAGCAACCGCGATGCGATTTTTATCGATGCCAAGACGTTTAGCGTTTCGGCAAACCCATAACAGGGCCGAATAACAATCTTCCACCGGATAAGGAAAAGAATATTTGGGAGCAAGCCGATAATGAACAAAAATAACTTTGGCCTTAGCTCCGTCTGCGTAGTCGCGGCTAACTTTATGATGATGACTCGCTTCTCGAATCATGAAACCGCCTCCATGTAAATACAAAATGGCGGGGGCTTTTTCCTTTTCTATGTTTTTTGGCTCATAAATCGTTAACCGGATGGTTTTTCCGTCATAAGAGCGGATTCGTTTTTTGATCGTCCTAACACGCAGGTCAAGAACCGGGGCTTGTGTTGTAATCGCGGCGCCAGTATTACTCAGAGCAATTTTAACAGGCGTAATTTTTATCGAACCTAAAGTCATGAAGCGGGCGTAATCCTTCAACTCATCGGCAATCTGATATTTCTTATTCCAGGCGTCTGATACAATAGGTGCCATAATTTCCTCTTACTATTTAGATTAGTCTCAATTCACCTTATATTTTACCATGTTTATTAGTGAAAATATGGTTCGTTATCAAAGTTATTGAAAAAGATTTAAAAAGGACTAAGATTTATCTTACCGATGAAAAAGATCGGCTAAATAGTGGGTGCAAATTATGGCATGGACAATTGCCTTATCGCTTCTTACAATCTTCACCATGATTGGCGCTTCATTGTTTAAGCCTAATCTAAAAATTCACAAATTAAGTATTAATACTTATTGGATAATTCCTTCGCTTGGTGCACTAATTTTATTAAGCGCCAGTCTAATAACGTTTCCTGAAATACTTGCGGGTCTAACTGCCGACACGACAATTAATCCTTTAAAAATTTTGGCACTATTCTTATCAATGACACTCATGTCAATTTTTCTTGATGAAGTTGGCCTTTTCCGTTTCTTGGCAACTTACGCCCTCAAGAAAGCTAAAATTAATCAATTGACGATGTTCATTACTCTTTATGCTCTCGTCTCATTTCTAACAATTTTTACGAGCAACGACATTATTATCTTAACTTTTACGCCCTTTATTTGTTACTTTGCGAAACGCGCCAAGATTGATCCTATTCCATATTTGTTTGCTAGTTTTGTGGCGGCAAACACCTGGAGCATGATGTTGATCATCGGTAACCCCACGAATATTTACTTGGCATCAAGTCATGGCATTTTGTTTTTGGAATACGCCAAGGTTATGATTCTTCCTACAATTTTCGCTAGTCTTACATCTTTCGGGGTCCTTCTTTTAATCTTTCAAAAGAAACTGTCATCGCCGATTAGTGAGGAGGTGGAAACTGCGGCAATTAAAGATAAATTCATGTTATTCACGGGTTTGATTGCTTTGGGTGGTTGTACTTTCCTTCTAACGATATCCAATTATATTGAGCTTGACATGTACCTTATTACGCTGATTTTTGCGACTTCTTTATTGGTTGTCATTTTATTATATAAAGCATTTAAAAAATCAAAACCGACCGAAGTAGCAATGACCTTGCGCCGGCTTCCTTGGGATTTGATCCCTTTTATTATTTCGATGTTTGTTATTGTCTTGGCGCTTGATAAGCATGGGGCAACAAGATTCCTTGCTTCCTTCTTTTCTAATTCGCAACCGATTGTAAAATATGGTATTTCTTCATTTTTGATTGCGAACTTTATCAATAACATTCCCATGAGTGTTCTTTATTCCTCAGTAACTTCTTATGCCTCAAGTATCGTTACCACTGAAGCCGTTTATGCTTCGATTGTCGGAAGCAACCTTGGCGCGTTTTTAACTCCCATGGGCGCCTTAGCAGGAATGATGTGGATGGGATTATTAAAAAGCCATGGGGTTACGTTTTCATTCTTAAGTTTCGTGAAATATGGCGTCTTGCCCGCCTTTGTCGCTTTGGCAGCGGCCTTGCTCGGACTATTTATTGTTTTTATATAAGAAAATGAGGATAACCTCATTCTTTAATTTTTGTAATTTGATTGTAAGAGGCAATAACTTCTTTAGAAGGCTTTTCGAACGAATCCTTCATGACCAGCATATCCTCATACGGAATCGTTAGATGGCGTTTTTCATTTCGTTCTAAGCAAACTTCAAACGGAATATCAAAATAGACAAGCTCAATATTATTAAAAAGGTCGCGGAATATTTTTGCCCATCTCAGACGGCGAATATTCGCCGTCGCTGAAGAATCAGCAATAATCGTTGCATGCATTTTCGCTTTTTCCCGCACCAAACATTCAAACCTTTCCCAAACAACGTCTTCTTTAGAAAAGTCATCAACGCGACCAAAAAGTTCAAGTCGAACCTCATCGCTTGCGACAATAAAAGTATCAGGATGCTCTTTTAAATACTTCGCGGCATAAGTGCTCTTGCCCGAACCGGGTATTCCTGAAAGTACGATTAGCTTCTTTTCCATGTATCCTTGTCTTCTTCTTTGATGACGATAATTGAGTCAAAACTATTATTCACTTCTTCATTTGGCTCTTCAAGCAGTTTAAACATGCCGGCCATCGGGTTTAATGGAACTATTCGTTCGCGATTGATGTTTCTTTCCCAGCAAACAGCAAAAGGCATATCAAAATAGACAAGCTCAATTTTATCGAAAAAAGCTCGAAAAGCGTTATACCATTTCATGCGTAAGGTATTTGTTAAAGCTGTTGAATCAGCAATGACGATTTCATTTTCTTTTGTTGCGTTCTTAACCCAATTTTCAAACTCTTGCCAAACAAGCGTTTCCTGTGATCCGTCACACGTATTTCCGGTCACAGATTTACGAACGACATCGCTTGAAACAACAGCGACTTTCGGCAAAATATTTTGAACGCCTAAAGCATAAGTCGTTTTGCCTGATCCGGGAATGCCGGACAGGATAATTAGTTTAGTCATGATTATACCTCACCATCATAAATGATGGATATCAACAATAAATACCATACCAAATGTAAATTTGTTTCTCAATAGCGGAATATAATTATGCTTTATTAATCGGCTTTTTTTGTTGCTTGCGTTTATTAACAAAATGAAAAATAAGAACAGCAATAACGCTAATTATGGCTGTGCCGAAAAAGACGCTTAACGAAATCCATAGGTTATCTTCAACGAGATAGTGACCAACGATTGTCGAAGAGATAATTTTTGGAATACGTGCAAGTGTAGAAAGAAGTAGAAACTTCCAAAATTTTATTTTTAGAGTCGGGGCAAAATAAGTCGCGGTGTCCACCGGTAATCCCACAACTAAATAAACAACAAAAACACCAAGTGCCACCTTTTTCTCGTCTTGAAGAAAAGCATATTTTTCAAAATAGTTCCTTTTGATAAAAAGCTTCACAAATGGTATACCCACCCATTTGGCAAGATAATAGGCGACAGTCGTTCCGGCAACCACACCGATGAGGGCAATCGCCAAACCGAGAAACGGACCATAAGCCATTCCTAGAAAGAGTTCGACGACTTCTCCAGGCAGGATGGAGATAACAACTTGAGTAAATTGAATGAGGAAAGCAAGTCCATAACCCAAAATTCCCAATTCGTTCATATCATCGCGCAGGGCCTGACGATTAGATACATCAAGCAATGAATAGAAGAAGTTAAAATAAGCGATAAAAAAACCAAGAAGCGTGCCAAAAACAACTATAAAAGCAATAACTTTTATGATTGTCGCGCTTTTTTCTGATAGTGATATTTTCACGACGATATTATACCATTTTAAATTTACAAAATTGTTGTCTGCTCTTCGCTTTGTTTGCTGGTAGGATTAACAATGTCGTAGGCCATTGGCTTTCCATAAAATTCCTCGTATTTTTGAACGCATAGTGAATAATTCTCATCGCGTAAATAATCGACATTTTCCTTCACGCTTAAATTATCCTTTGGATAAATTGGGGGCATAATATGAACGGTAACAACCTTGCTTTTGACGATTTTCGCCCGTAACCCTTTTGGGTCTGAGAAAGTTAAAAAGATAGGTATAACCGGAGCGTTTGAGGTCGCCGCAAAATGAAACGCGCCATTGCGAAAGGGGCGCGGTTTCTCATACATCCACCACTCTGCTTCCTCAGGATAAAATAAGACGAAATTTCTTTTCTTAAGCAATTTATCAATCGCCTTGCGAAGATTGACCATCGCTCGGATATTCGCGCTTAAGGGCAATGCCCCTCCGGCTCTTAAACATTTTCCAAAAAACCCCTTTTTGTTGTTGAACTCGCCAACGACAATATATAGGCGATGGCCAAAAAGGGCGTTGCGAACCATTAGGTTGTCAAAGTTATTTACATGATTGCATGTCACAATCGCTGATTTGATTTTCCGCAGATTTTTCCGACCTTTCACTTTCATATTAAAAGCGAGTCCATTGATGAAAATACCGACTAAAACCACTACAAAACGCATAATTAAATGAAATATGCATTCAAAAAAACGCGTACAAAGATGTCGATAGTTTTCATCAACTGGGTCGTAACTATCGGCATCAATAGGCTCAGCCGTGAAGTGAAAATCACCTCTTTGTTCGGCTTCGCGAATGCGCGTTAACAATTCTTCTTTTGGAAGTCCCATTACTATTTATCCTTTTTAGAAGTGTAGGCAATCCGATCGACATTATCCCATTCGAGATTATTTGTGGCCGTAAAGATTCGAATGAAAATCCAAACGAACTCAGCCAACACTAAAGGATTGAGAAAGATGACAGCAAGTGTTTCTAAAACGCTCATCTTAATAGCTTTACGATCGACAACAAGAGTAAGGATGGTGAAGATGAAAAGCGCGCCATAAATCATGCCTATTGCGATAAGCGCAACTCTTAATGCTGACCACCACAGGGGTTGGAAAAAGATAGCATAAGCTCCAGCAGCAAGAAGGCATACAATACCAAACACTAAACTGATACCAGCAAAAACAAAAACTGGCAAAAGCGAATAGAGGAAATCAAAATTCTTCCAAACAATTTTGCCTTCTCCAAACGTTTTTTTGACGATCGCTTTACGATATTTTTTATTGCATTGAGTGTATCCAGTTAGCCACCGCATCCGCCGCTTAAATGAAACGCGGTGTTCTACCGCTTCTTCGGTATAAACAATCGCGTGGCAATAGTACATAGATGAGTATCCGCGTAAAAGACAGTCCATCATCATTTCATAATCTTCAGTCAAAGTGCGATAGGGCCATCCGCCCAAATCTTTGATAACATCAGCGCGGACCATCATTCCCGTGCCACACATGCTCACGGGAATGTCGTGCAACGTACGATGACGATTACCTAACTCATCGACCATTGCGTAAACAAGAGATGTGCAATTGCTAAATAGTGAGCGGTCGTCGCGATTCGGGGATTCCCAATTCTTGATGCGCTTTTTTCCAACAATGATTTGGCGATCGCTTGCTAAAGCGTTATTCATTTCCAAAAGAAAATCGGGATGAGCGAGATTGTCGGCATCAATAATGATAAATGCGTCATATTTATACGGAGTTTCCTTAAGTATCCTTTTTAAAGCACCATCGAGTGCTTCGCCCTTTCGCGTTTGATCGGGAACAACATGAATAATCGCAGCGACGGATTTTCTTGCCATCTCAATTGTCGGATCGCGCGAATCTTCGACGATAACATGGACATCAAAGAGTGAGCGGTCATATGTTTGCATATTTAAAGAATCTAAAAGAGCTTGTATTGATTTGCTTTCGTTTTTCGCCGGCACCAAAACGGCCAAACGATTCTTCGTTTCGTTTATTAGTTTCGGCTGTTTTTGAAAGGCCGCAAAATAATAGGCGATTCGCGGAATATATAGGATTAAGAGTAGAAGACAAACCAAAAGATAAATTCTTAATGCATTATCAATAATTATTTCCATTGTTTTTAACCTTTATTACTTAACTTAAAATAGCACTTAAAAGAGCTTCCTGACCTTCATGGGTATTCGATTTCGAAAGATCTTCGCGAAGACGCAGGAAGATTTCGCCAATATATTGGACGACATCTTTACCTTTATCAGTTAAAAAGATTTGACACTTACGTACGCTGTCGCAAGTCCGATCAATTAGATTCTTGTCTTTTAGTAATTTTAAAGCCCTTGTTGTAAGCGAAGCATCATTACTAGAAAGGGCATTCAATTCTTTAATTCTAAGTTGTCCGTTATTTGCTAAAAGTAAGAGATAAGTCGTATGTTGCAAAGAAATACCCTGACTGCTTAGATCACGATTGACGGCATCCTTTAGTTGCTTGATGGTCCGTCGATACATGATAAACTTATCGTTCCATTCTTTCATATTCATAGTCATTCCCCCATGACTATCGCATTTTATAATTTTTCATTGACTAAGTCAACGAATAATCATTTCGACCGCCATTCACCAAAAAAGACACTATGTGTCTATTCTTATAAAAGCAAAAAAATATTAAGTATTAATTGAAGACAAAACGTCGTGCAAAACAGCCTTCCACGCACTCACTAAATCATCAAGTTGCATCTTGGCGTTAGCTGGACTTGTGGAGGGGGCTTGTACGACCGGAATATCAATATCGGAAAAGAAACGTATATATTCATGATAGGCTTTCGCGCCGTTACAAATTACTTTCTTTATTCTTGCCTTAGAAAATATTTCGTGGAGGTTAGAAGGTTTTACATCGCTAATCTTCGCGTCGCTTGAGCCAAGAATCTGACAATATCCAATTGAATCATGGAGAGCGAGATGGTGTTGAAGCAGCAGTTCCTTTTTCTTTTCCCAAGGAATACTAACAAAATCAGTTTCAAAAATCACACTCATCATTTTATAAAAACGATTGTTGGGATTCGCATAATAATAACCATCTGCCACCGCTTTTACCGAGGGGAAACTTCCAAGAATCAATACAGTTGAATTCTCATCATAAAGGAGGGGGAAGGGGTGGCTAAGAGAGCGGATTTTTGCTTTATTAACTGACATATCACTAATTATACCAATATCCTCCTTATAAAATATGAAATATGAAAAAAACCGCTATTAAGCGGTCTTTAATTATATGCTGTTATATAAGACTAATGCTCATAGAGAATTTGTTAATATAACGGATGATGTATCACGAATAATAGAAAAAAGCGAAATTTTTGAAGGAATCGTTCTTGTTAATGCCATGCACATAACGGCTAGTGTTTTTATTAATGACGACGAAGTCGGGCTTCATCATGACTTTGAAAGATTCCTGGAGAAACTCGCTCCGGAAAAGCCCTACAATCAATATGAACACAATGGTTTCGAAGATAACGCCGACGCTCATTTAAAAAGACAAATTATGGGCCGAGAAGTCGTTGTAGCCATCACCGAGGGAAAATTAGACTTTGGTCCGTGGGAGCGAATCTTCTATGGTGAATTCGACGGCATGCGTAAAAAACGCATTCTCGAAAAATTATCGGCGAATAAATTAATTAACACCCAAATAGAATTGGGCTTCAGCGACATAGTAGGTTTCTTCGCTTGGATTGAAGATTCCGGAAATACCAACAAAATACACATCAAAGTCATTGCTGGCAGGTGTGTATTTTAAATCTGTGTATAAATCAAGAGAAAAGTCGGATGTTACATCGAGGCGAGTATAGAAGGACTCAATGACTTCACCCATGTCGATTTCGACATAGTCGACAGCGTCTTTGCTCAACGACCAAATACATATCTCGTCGTCGTATTGATAAGTGTATATGCCTTCCGACTCGTCGTAACTAAGCAAAGAGGGGACATATACGAAATCGGTATATGTTCCGGCATTCATGACTTCAAAATCAATAATGCTGAAATTGGCATAATACGTTAATGGAATATGATCATTGGCATAATAGTTATAAAGTTCAAAGCCAAACACTTCTTCGAAATCATCAAGAACAAAATCGTCAGGCAAACAACGAATGCGGTCATAGCCTAAATCGCCAAA
>JBAYBO010000002.1:0-43056 GCA_041669225.1 Bacilli bacterium
GCTTTACGATTGAATTTGACGAGTTTGTCCTTCATTTCTACTCCTTGATTCGTTCTATTGCTCTTAGTTTTGCACTACGCGAGCGAGGATTACGAGTAATCTCTTTGGCTGATGGGGTGAGTATTTTGCGATGAACGAGACGGAACTTTGGCATCTCTTCTTCCTTTGGAAGTGAGAAGACATTTCGTCTGGTTCCTTCAACGACCGTTGCTCGGCGAAACGCTTCTTTGACGAGACGGTCTTCAAGTGACTGGAAGGAAATAATAACTAGCCGACCACCGACATTGAGGAGTTTAAGTGCGTCCTTAACCGTGATCTCGAGGGCTCCCAATTCATCATTTACTTCGATACGCAACGCTTGAAATACTTGCTTAGCGGGATGTCCTTTTTTAGCCAGTTCCTTCATCGGCTTAGCCGACTTGATGAGGTCAACAAGTTGCTGAGTCGTAACGATAGGGGCACTAATTCGTGCTTCGGTAATCTTCCGGGCGATTTGATATGCGTATTTATCTTCGCCATATTCTCCGAAGATGCGCGTCAAGTCCGAGACACTATAAGTATTAACAATCTCATAGGCCGTTAATGAATTGCGCTCATCCATTCGCATGTCGAGGCGGGCATTACTGCGATACGAGAAGCCACGCTCAGAGTCATCGAATTGAGGAGAGGAGACACCGAGATCCATCATGATCCCATCAACTTTTTGAATGTTGAGTGTGTATAGAACTTCTTTGAAGTTACGAAAGTTATCGTGAACTGTCTCGAAGTTACTACCAATTTTGGAGAGGGCGATTTTCGAATTTTCAATCGCTTGCGCGTCTTGATCGAATCCGATAAGTTTACCCTTACGATTAAGTTGAGCGAGGATTTGGCTGGCGTGTCCTGCTCTTCCTAAGGTGAGATCAACATATATGCCACTTGGCCTAACGTTAAGGGCAGCGATAGCTTCGTCTAATAAGACGGGAATGTGCTCGTCCATATTTATTGGACGGGAAGTTTTTCAGCTTTGGCTTCATAATCTTTTTCGTTTTGTTTAAGATAATTCTCCCAAGCTGAAGCATCCCAGATTTCAAAGTGATTAATAACGCCAACAACGACCACACTTCGTGAAATCTTATAATCGCTTAACAACTTGCTCGGAAGCTGAATACGTCCTTGAGCATCGACTTCTAATTCCACGACACTCGCTAGAGTGATGCGTTGTACATCACGAGAGTCGCGCTGGTTATATGGGAGATTATCTAAAGCGCTAGTCAGTTTTTGGAAATCAGCTTCTCTGTAGACGCTGAGAGAGCCTTCATATCCTTTAAGAATATAAAGACGACCGCCGGCTTCATTCCGCATCTTAGCGGGAATCATCAAGCGTCCTTTATTATCGAGGGTATGAGAATAGCTTCCAAAGAACATATCTACCACTTACCTCCACTTCTTACCACTTAGCACTCATATTATACGCACAAGGATTAAAACATGTAAACACTTAAAAAAGTCCTAACAAAATTGTCAGAACATAATTAATCAATATTGTTTAATATATTAAACACCAAAAGTCTATTAGTATTTATTTAGTATTATTTTGGCATTAATTATCTTCATCATTGAAGTCAATTTCATCTAATTTGGCAAAACGTGAATCCCCACTTTGACTCCGTTCTTTGAGCAATTGCGCATCATCAATAATGCGGTAACCATCGCCGCTTTTAGGTAACTCGGCTCCTGGTTTGATCGGTTTAATCGGTAGGTCTGAAGAAATAAGGGCAAAAAGAATTTGTTCGAGTTCAATATCATCGCCAGGAATGATGATTGCCTCGTCCTCATCTTCATACTTGTCGCTAATCAATACCTCTTCATGAATTAATAATTCATGATTAAATGGTTTAAGCGTGTACGAACACTCTAAAACGGCGATGACTTGGAGATCAGCATTAATTCGAATAAAATTCCGGTATTTCGTAATTTCAACATTACCATAACATTTTTTAATACTTAAAAATGGACTTACAAAATTAAAATGCTTTTTCTCAAAAAGAAATTCTTTTTGAATTGGGATTGTTTTATCAAGAATTAATTTTGATTTAGAAATAATCATATGTTTAAGTTCGGCGAATTATGCCAAATTTTATATTTAGATTTTCTAAGACTGCCGTTTCAATCGCGTTGACCTCTTCGTCTTTTAATGTGCGATCTTCGCGTTCATAGGTAACAGTTAAGGCAATCGACTTGTAGCCTTCCTCGATTCCTTCACCGCTATAAATATCGAAGATATCAACATTTTTGATAATCCGATCAATCGCAAGAATTGATTTGCTTATAGCTTGAGCAGTAACTTGATTTGATACAACAAGAGAAAGATCGCGTTGGACGGAGGGAAAACGAGAGAAACTTTTAAAGGTTGTCTGCCCGTTTTCTAATGAAAGCAAGGAAATAAGGTCTACCTCTAGAACAAAAACATTGTTTTTGCCTAGATCATATTTGCTAATTGCCGCGGGATGTAATTCACCGAGATAACCGGCAATTTTGCCGTTAATTTTTAGAAAAGCTGAACGACCGGGATGCAGTTCATTTTGTTCACTCTCGAGTTTTTCCAAACTATAACGCGATTCTTTAATACCAAGAACATTGGCAATGCCTTCGATAAAACCTTTAAGGTGATAAAAAGAATACGGGACTTCGCCAAGATGGTGATGATAGAGATCGTTTCCAACCAAAACTAAACCGAGACGAGTGGTGCTTTCCATGGTCGAATCGATATCACTTACTTCGTAAATAGCTAAATCTTTATTGCAACGAGCGAGATTATAGCTCGCAATTTTAAGTAATGAAGGCATAAGGCTGAGGCGCATATATTCATGTTCGTCAGTTAAAGGATTAATTAAGCGATGAGCTTCTCCTTTGCCAAGTAAGTTTAAACCATTGAGCTCTTCTTTTTTGACAAGCGAGTACGTTAAAACTTCATTTACGCCTTGATTAGTCAAATAACGCCGAATGGTATTTATATGCCGTTTATCCTTTGGATAACCTCCGACTGTAACTTGCAGTGAAGGCAAAATATTAGCAATCTTATCAAGACCGAGAATGCGAATGACTTCTTCGCTAATATCAGCTTCGCCGTCGACATCAATTCGCCATGAAGGTATTTCAACTTTGAAATCATCGCGATTTAATATTTCGACTTTCATCCAGTCGCGTTTAAGAGTATCGACTATTTCCGCCTGCAAAAAATTAGTGCCAAGACGATCGTTAATATAAGAAACTGACGTGGTAATAGCGGGTGTCGTCTTGACTGGTCGCTCATCATAAGTGACAGTCTGCTCAACATCCTTTGTTTTACAAAGACTGATAATCAAATCCGTCGCCAAACCCATTACTTCGTCATATTGATAAGGATTAATTCCTTTGATAAACCGCGCTGAAGAATCACTGGCAAGACTTAAGCGCGTTGAAGTGCGACGAATAGCGTCAAAGGCAAAATTGGCGACTTCCACCACAATATTTTTTGTTGTTTTATCAACGGCTGAAGCTAATGAGCCCATAATGCCACCCAAACACATAACCCTATTATCGCTAGTAATCGCAATATCGCCTTTTTGAACTGCATATTCGTTTTCGTCCAAAGCGACAAACTTACCGACATAATCATCTTTAATGATAAGTTCGGCTTTGGGTAGTTTATCCAAATCATACATATGGAGAGGTTGACCGGTTAAAAGCATGATGTAGTTTCCGATATCAACAATGTTATTAATTGAACGAACACCCATGCTTTGCAGGGCTTGCTTCAACCAAGTTGGTGATGGTCCAACTTTAATGTTTTTGATTACGCGTCCGGAAAATTGCGGACACGAAGGTGTTAACGAGGAAACAACAAACGATGTTTTGCTCAAATTAAGTGTATTAGGACGGGGAACATTCACTTCTCTTTTATAAAGAGTCGATATTTCACGGGCAACGTTAAGTATACTATGAAGATCACTGCGATTAGCGAGAAGTTTCAAATCGAGAATTGTGTCATCAAGACCTAAATATTCTAAGACATTCTCATTTCCGACCACTGCGTTTTCATCAAGTTCTTCAATCCCCTCAATTTGCTTAGTATTTAAAAACTTCGCGTCGACGCCGAGTTCAAGCATTGAACAAATCATGCCTTGGCTTTCTATTCCGCGAATAACGCCTTTGCTTATTTTTCCCCCAGGCAATATTGCTCCATCTAAGGCCACGATGACTTTTTGTCCTTGACGAACATTTGGAGCACCGCATACAATCTGTAAAACACCATGTTTGCTTCCGGTATTTACTTTAGTAAGTGACAAGTGATCGCTATTGGGATGAGCGATACACTCAATGACTTCGCCAATGACTAGATTAGTGGCTGTCGATAACTGAGTAACGGCCTCAACTTCAACCCCGGCAAAGGTGAGACGATCAGCGAGTTCACTCGCTAAAATATCATCAATATTAATGTATTTTTTAATCCAATTAAGACTAACTTTCATGTTCTCATCCTCTACTTTCTGACAAATTGCTTTAAAAAGCGGACATCATTTTGATAAAAACGCCGAATGTCATCAACTTTATAGCGAAGCATGGCGACGCGTTCAATCCCGATGCCAAAGGCAAAACCAGAATAAATCGTCGGATCATAACCAGACATTTGCAAAACGTTGGGGTGAACCATGCCAGCTCCTAAGATTTCGATATAGCCGGTATCTTTACAAGTCGAACAACCTTTTCCGCCGCACTCCGCACAAGAAACTTGGACTTCAACGGAAGGTTCCGTAAACGGAAAATAGGAACTGACGAGACGAATTTCGCGTTTAGGACCAAACATTTTTTTGATGAATAAATCAAGCGTAGCTTTTAAATGCGCCAGATTAATATTCTTGCCGACAAGTAACCCTTCGATTTGTCCGAATTGATGGGAATGAGTCATGTCATCGTTATCGCGACGATAGCATTTGCCGGGACAAACGACTTTGACCATCTCTCCTTTTTTTTCTTCCATCGCCCGAGCTTGGGCCGGAGAAGTGTGAGTTCTCAATAACAGGTTTTCGCTAATATAAAACGAATCCTGCATATCGCGCGAGGGATGATTCTTTGGAATATTCATCAATTCAAAATTATAGTGATCAGTTTCGACATCGCGACCCTCTTTTACTTCGTAACCCATGCTAATAAAAATATCTAAAATCTCATCGCGAATTAAAAAGACGGGATTAGTGCCACCGGCATTTTTATTAATTCCCGGTAGAGTAATATCAATTTGTTGACTCGCCAACTGGGCGGCCACTTCTTCGCTAAGAAAATTATGCATCTTTTCGTCGTACAAATTATTAAGTTCCTGACGAATCGTGTTGATCGTTTGACCAAACCGCGCTTTGTCTTCGCCCGAAAAATTTTTAATTAACGCCATCATATTATTAATTTCCGCTTTTTTGGATAGATAAATGTTACGCACTTCTACTAAAGCGTTTTTACTGGCAGCTTTGCTAATTTCTTCACTAATTTTCTGTTTTAATTGCTCCAGTTTAGCGATTTCTTGTTCCATCGCTTTTCCTCCTAAAAAAATAATGACACTTCAGGAACGAATTTCTCCGTGGTGCCATCCTTCTTCGCAGCCTATTGCTACGCACTAGATCTTAACGCGATTAACGGGACATAGTCCATACTCAGAGGTGAATTCGCCGCTTCGATTAGAGATGGGTCACACTTCTTCCATCCTCCCTGACTAATTTTTTATCGGTTACTATTTCTCATCAACGTATGAGATATTATAACATAATGTTAAGATGCTGCCTATTTTTTATCAAGTGGCTTTTGCTTATAAAGCAAGGAGCCGTCGTTTATTTACGGTTTAATTCGTAAAGAACAATGCCGGTGGCCACTGCCACATTTAAAGAATCGATGCCCGAGATATTAATTTTGACTTTGTCATCTGAAGCCTCGAGAAGCCGTGAATTCACGCCACGAGATTCATTGCCGACAATTACTACATATTTATCCTTTTTTGTGAGATTAGACAAATCGACACTATCTTTAAGCGAGGTTACAATCAACTTGTAGCCTTGGTTATGAAGACTAATTATTTCTTCATGAGCCATTTCCACTAAGTTGAGAGCAAAAATCGCTCCTTGCGAGGCACTGATGGCTTTATCGTTATATGGCGAGACACAGTTAGGCGAAAGAATGATATCGCGATAACCAAACGCGAGAGCCGTTCTTAAAATCGTTCCCATGTTTCCGGGGTCACTAATATCGTCAAGATAAAGAAGGCGCAAAGAAGAAAGTGCTAGAGGTTTAGCAATTTTGCATACCGCGACTACACCTTGAGGATTTTTGCTGGCTGCGAGTTTACGAATAATACATTCATTGACGATATATTGATCAACATTTTGATTTTCAATTGGATTTATCGCAAAAAGATAGTCAACACGGTTTTGTTTCACCGCCATTTCTAGAAGATGAAAACCCTCGACAAGATAGAGGCCGCTGTCTTTTTGATATTTGATTGCCTTTAGTTTCGCCGCCTCAACCACGCGACGATTATCTTTCGAAGTTACTTTGTAAATCATACGAATTCTCCTTTTTTAAGTTTCTTAACTATTATTTTATAATTTGGGCAATACTTATATAGTTCACGATAAAAAGCTTCTCCATGATTAAAATATCGATCATGAGCAAGTTCGTGAATGACAATCGCATCAATAACTTCTGGATGAAAATGAATAAGCCGAAGTTGAAAACTTAAAGCGTGGGTCTTGCGCGAATTCGTGCCATAGCGCGTTTTCATATCGCGAACTTTGATTTCATATGGTTTTCGTATTCTCATTATCAATTCATAATGTCTGACACGTTCCGTGAAGTAATCTTTGGCAAATTTTCGAAGTTTCTTATTGAAATCGTTTTGATTTTTATAATATAAAGAGCCGTCAAAAGCAAATATATTTTTTAGCGATACTCCTTCAAACAACTTCCATAATTCACCGAGAAGATATACTTGATTATCAACAAAAGGATTTGTATTTTGCGCGTGTTTTGCTAACAAACGCTCATAAAACTTATCTAGATAAGCAAAGATTGTCGCATCTTTAGTTTTTCTTGGCGCGCTGACATAAAAAATGTTATCGCGAAAACGGAAAATGACATGCTTGATTTTTTTAATCGTCACAACCACGCGATATTGTTGATTGTTTCGGGTGTAAGACAGCTCATGAACCATGCTATAAGTATAAGCGCATCGGCAAAACATAAAAAGTCTAAAACCATGAAAATATACTTTTTTTATTAGTTGTCCTTATGAGCTGATAATTATACAATTATAAAGTATGAAAAAAGTTCTCATCAGCGCCTGTCTTATCGGCGATAAAGTTCGTTACGACGGTAAGGATAATTTGAGTCCCTACATTGAGCAGTTAATGCAGCTTTTTGAACTCATCCCTTTTTGCCCGGAAGTCGAAGGCGGGTTAAGCATTCCTCGCATTCCCAGCGAAATCCGTAAAGGCCGTGTTTATAATCAAGAAAGAAAAGAAGTAACAAAATACTTTTTACTCGGGGCGAACAAAGCCCTGAATATATGTCGGTACTTGCAAATCGAGTTGGCGATTCTAAAAGAAGATTCACCCTCTTGTGGAGTTAAAAGCGTTTATGATGGTACCTTCAATCGTCGCAAAATCGCAGGTCAAGGCATCACAACCGCTCTCCTTCGCCGCAACGGGATTGAAGTAATAAGCGAACACGATATACCGGCGCTTCTTGAAAAGTTAACAAACAAAAAGGATGTCACGAACTAAACGCGTCATCCTTTTTTAATAAAATTAAACAGAATTATTGATACTTAGAGGCTTTGATTTCGGCCAAAGTATCTTTATCAATTGCCTTAACGACTTCGGTTAAAAGTTTTACGGCTTCAAGATAGTCATCATAGTTAATCAGCGAGACATGACTATGAAAATAGCGGCATGGAATTGAAATTGTCATCGTGACGACACCATTATATTGTTTATGTATCTCGCCCGAATCCGTTCCACCAGCTGTCATTAAATCAAACGTATATTTAATTCCTTTTTCTTTGGCTATCTTTTCGACAAAGTCGAATAAACCGCGATGGGCGATGACGGAACCATCCATAATCGAAAGCGCGACACCAGCTCCAAGTTTGGTCGGATGACTTGGTGCGCCAGGAAGATCATAAGACATCGTCACGTCTAAAGCAAAAGCGACATCGGGTTTAACATGATATGCCGCAGTACGAGCACCTCTTAAACCAACTTCTTCCTGAACAGTACCGGCGGCAACGACTGTCGCCTTGTGATCAACGTCTTTTAAATTTTGAAGTACTTCGATGGCCACCGCTGCGCCTAAACGATCATCCCAAGCTTTGCCTAAGAGCGTTTTACCATCATTCATGACACGGAAAGGGGTATACGGAGTAATCATATCTCCAACGCGAATACCGAGCTTTTCGACATCGGCCTTTGAACCGACACCAATATCAATGTACATATCTTTGATTTCCATGACTTTGTTACGCTGTTCGGGGGTCATGCCGTGCGGAGGTTGAGCTCCGACAACGCCAATGATCTTATGACCATCAGAAGCGGTAATGCGAACTGTTTGAGCAAGGACGACGTGTCCCCACCATCCGCCGATTGGATGAAAGCGAATAAATCCGGAATCTTCAATGCGATGGACTAAGAAACCGACTTCGTCGATATGACCTGAGAGCATGATGACCGGTTCGCCTTCTTTTCCATTCTTGTAAGCTAAAACTGAACCGAGATTATCATATTCAATCCGATCAGAAGAGCTTTCGACATGTTGTTTAAATAATTTGGCGGCGTCTTTTTCGCGTCCGGAGACACCTTCGACTTCGCTCATTTGCCGTAAAAACTGTAATCTTTCTTCCTGAGTCATATTTATTACCTCCTAGTAATTGTTATTTTGCCGTTGGTAGTTAACGTCGAGTTTGGCTTTATAAGCGTCAATAACTTCTTCGACGTCGAAACCGAGGCTGGGAATAAGGTTTAAAAATAATTGATAAGCATTAGTATAGTGCGCAAGGTCATAGCTTTCAACAAGTTCGACTGTAGCTTGATAAAGAAGATGAAATTGCCTAGTAAGAGACAACTCACTTTTTACGATTTCATAACTCGTCTTTTTGACATCCAATGGGATGCCTAAAGAGAGTAGAAAGTGCATGCCGTCGGCGTATTCATCAAGCAACACCGCCCGAGGTGAGGGTCCTTTATTAGACCAATACTTAAAGCATCTTGTTTCATTGGCGAGTTCGCCGATTTCGACAATTAGTGCCATCAAGCGGTCATCTTTAGTTTTCTTATAAGATGTTTGATGATTGCTCGCTATACGAGCATCCAGCCCACTTTGGAGTTTATATAGTTCTTTTAATTCAATTGTGTTCTTCATATTTTTAGCTTCTTTAAATGCCAGATGTCCTGGACATATTGTTCAATCGTTCGGTCGCTAGTAAAGAAACCTGAATTAGCAATGTTAATAATTTGTGTACGAGCAAAGTTGCGTCGATCAAGATAAAGTTTTTCCATCTTTTCTTGAGCTTCGACATAAGCGGCAAAATCCTTCAAAATGAAGTAAGAGTCATTCCGATGCATGATTTCATCGAAAATCATCTGATACTTCTCGTCTTTTCCAAACGTCCACGGACCATGAAATAACGAATCGATGACATTTTTGACGCGCTCATCGGAATTGTAAATATCCCAAGGATTGTAATCACCACGTTCATAATGGCTTTCGACTTCTTCGGCCTTCAGTCAAAAAATAACGCAATGATCAGGTCCGACTAAGTCAGCAATTTCAACATTCGCACCATCAAGCGTGCCAAGGGTAATCGCGCCGTTCATCATAAACTTCATATTGCCGGTGCCGCTTGCTTCTTTTCCGGCCGTCGAAATCTGTTCGCTAATTTCACTGGCCGGAATTATTTTTTCGGCCGAAGACACGCCGTAATTTTCAACAAAAACAACTTTGATAAATTTCGAGACGCGCGGATCGCGGTCAATAATGTCCGCCACCGCCAAAATCAATTCGATAATCTTTTTGGCATAATCATAACTTGGGGCGGCCTTTGCACCAAATATAAACGTTCTGGGAAAGATGCTAAATGAAGGATCTTCCTTTAAGCGCTGATAAAGATACATGATATGGAAAATATTCATTAACTGGCGTTTATAGGCGTGTAAACGTTTGATTTGCACATCAAAGATTGAATCGACATCCAAATCAATATTTTGTTTCTTCTTCATATATGAAGCAAAAGCTACTTTGTTATTGTTTTTAATTCGTAAAATCGCGTCTTGAACTTTCTTATCGTCCTTATATTGTTCGAAGTTCTTAATTAAACTAAAGTCCTTTTTCCAGCCATCACCGATTTTACTTGTGATTAAAGCGGACAGTTCAGGATTTGAATACATCAGCCAGCGACGATGGGTCACACCATTTGTCTTGTTATTAAACTTATGTGGATATAATTCATAGAAATCACGAAAAGTGTCACGTTTTAAAATCTCAGTATGAAGTTTGGCGACCCCATTGACGGAATAGGAGGCGTGAATGGCCAAATTCGTCATGTGAATTTGTCCGTCTTTAATAATTTGCATCGCGTACCGTTTGCCGTAATCGATGCTTTTCTCCGCCATTTCAATATTGAAACGACGGCTGATTTCTTCAATGATCATGAAACAGCGAGGCAAAAGTCTTTGAACATATTGAATTGGCCATTTTTCTAAGGCTTCAGCCATGACGGTATGGTTCGTATAAGCGAATGATTTTTGTACCTGACGCCAGGCCTCGTCCCACTCGTATTCATATTCATCAATTAACAAGCGCATCATTTCCGGAATCGCCAAAATCGGATGTGTATCATTTAATTGAAAGACGTGTTGATTGGCAAAATTGTCCAGGGTGCCAAAACGACGGAAGTGCCCACGCATCGCGCTTTGCAAGCCGGCGCTTACCAGGAAATATTGTTGTCTTAATCTCAAAATGCGTCCTTGTTCGGTCGAATCATCCGGATAAAGACCATGGCATAATTCCTTAAGAGTTATTAGATATTGTTCAAAGTCTTGACTCTTCGGTAAATTTTCAAGACTTGGCTCAGCCGACCATAGACGAAGAGTGTTTGCCACGTTATTGCGATAGCCGACTAAGGAAACATCGTAAGGCATAGCCTTAACTGATACCGCATTAGCAGTTCTGATGCCAAACTGACCATTTTTCTTTAGATACGTTTCGGCATTGCCGTAAAACTTCACTTCGACAGCATGTTTAGGCTTTCTGACTTCGAAAACATAGCCATTAGAAAGCCAATGATCAGGCATTTCGATTTGTTTGTTGTTGCGAATAGCCTGACGAAAGAAGCCGTATTCGTAACGAATGCAGTTTCCGTGTCCGGCATAACCAAGTGAGGACAGAGAGTCCATAAAACAGGCGGCGAGGCGACCGAGACCACCATTGCCTAAACCGGCGTCATGCTCTTGGTCTTCTAATTCGCGAATATCGATACCAAAGTCTTTTAAACCTTGTTCGGCAATCTCATAAATGCCAAGATTCATCATATTGCTATGCATTAATTTTCCAATCAGAAACTCCATTGAAAAATAAATGAGTTGCTTCTCTTTATTCTTTAAAACGTACTCGCGGGTTTGTCGCCAGTAATTACCAGCATAATCGCGAACTAATTCTCCGAGTATGTCGTAGCGTTCGCTAATATGAGAGTCTTTGACATTCTTGCCATATTTTTCAGATAAACGTTTTGAAAATTCATCTTTAAATTCTGCTTTATTCTTAAACATATTTCTCCTTTATTGTTTACTCTTGCGATATTTGAAAATCAGTGCTCCAAATGAAGCTATCTTTATTTTTATGTGATGCGGGCGATTAAACGGACCAAATGGTTCGCTCGCAACTGGTAATCCATTATACTGGTTCGCGCCGCCATACACATCTTTATCGCTATTAAAAATTTCTTCGTAAATACCTTCTTCGTTAACGCCTAGTTCGAAATCACCAAAATAGTTAGGCGTCATATTATAGACAAAAACTAAACGTGAATCATCAACAAAGCGCTCAAAAGCATAGATTGATTGATCAGCGTTATCGGCCATTAGCCACAAGAAATGATTTGGGTTGTATTCCTGGATTTTCATGGCCTTTTCATATGTGTAAATCAAATTCAAATCGCGAATTAAACGAGTAATTGAATCGTGCTTGGGGAAGGTTCGTAAATTCCATGGAAGTGATTTATTCTCGTTCCACTCGTCAAAAGAGGCGAGCTCGTTACCCATAAAATTGAGTTTTTTGCCAGGATGTCCAAATTGATAGGCATATAGATTACGAAGCAAGGCGAATTTTTGCTCATAGTCGCCCCAGAGTTTATTGATAATCGTCCCTTTGCCGTGAACGACTTCGTCGTGAGAAAGTGGAAGCAAGAAGTTTTCGCTAAAGAAATACGCCATCGAAAACGTCAATTTGTTATGTTCATATTTCTTATAAATCGGGTCTTTAGAATAATATTTTAATGTGTCGTTCATCCATCCCAGATCCCATTTATAATCAAAACCGAGACCACCGAATTCAATCGGTTTAGTCACACCTAAATAATCACTGCTGTCTTCGGCGATGATCATCAGACTTGAATGTTCACCGTGAAGCAAGGTGTTCAAACGTTTTAAAAACTCGACACCACCGCTATTTTCGCCTTTGCTTTTATTTCCGTCATAATAAATGACGTTACTGACAGCATCGATGCGCAAGCCATCAAAATGAAAATAAGCGGCGAAGTAACTCATGGCGGAAATAAGAAAGGAACGAACCGGATCTTTTCCTAAATCAAAAAGGAGGCTACCCCACTGTGAATAACGATATTTTATATCGGTGTATTCATATAAATAAGCCCCATCAAAATCCGCTAATGCGAATTCGTCTTTGGCGAAATGAACGGGGGCAAAATCAAGGATGACACCGATTCCGGCTTGATGCATGCGATCGACGAACGACATTAACTGCTTCGGATTTCCATAACGGGAATCAACCGAATAAAAACCAGTTCCCTGATAACCCCATGAGCCATCAAAGGGATATTGAATAATCGGCATGATTTCGACATGGGTATATCCGAGTTCTTTAACATAAGGAATCAAATAGTCAGCAATTTCTTCATAACTCAGGTTGCGGTTATCGACCTTGCCCTTCCACGAACCAAGGTGTATTTCATATATTGACATCGGATCATCAAAACAACGCGTCCGGTTTTTCATGAATGAAGAATCGTGCCAGATGAAGTTTTCGATATCGAAAAGACGCGAGCAAGTCGCGGGACGGTATTCACTATAAAAAGCAAAGGGATCGGCTTTATCAACATATTGTCCCTTCGCATTGCGAAAATGATATTTATATGATTCATATTCATTGAGGCTGGGAATAAAAATTTCCCATACTCCGACTAAATCGATTTTATTCATTTTGTGGGCAGCGACATCCCAGTTGTTAAACGATCCAACGACACTAACGTCTTCGGCTAAAGGAGCGTATAAGCGAAACATAACACCTTGTTGCTTTTTGCCTTTGACTTCTAAAGCAAGAAAATGAGCTCCGAAATACTCGTAAGCTCTGGTAGTGTTTCCAATCAGGAAATCATGAAGTAATCCATAAGGCATGTTTTCGTCCTGCTTTCAAAGATAATTATAAGGGCGCGCGAAGTCTTTAACAAATATGTTTTATCAAATATGCAATTGAATTAATAATAACGTATGATTATAATTGCGATGATTGATAAGAGGTTAGTTCATGGAAAAAATATTAGTAGTTAATGCCGGTAGTTCAAGTCTAAAATATAAACTTTACGAAATGCCGGAAGAAGAAGTTATTTGTTCGGGCATTGCCGAACGCATTGGTCACGATGATGCGATTTTTCGTCTCAAATTTAATGGCACTTCATTAAAAACAATTTTACCAATCAACGATCACACTAAAGCCGTTGAATTGCTTTTAGATGCTTTAATCGTTCACAAAGTGATTAAAGATTTAAATGATATTAAAGCTGTCGGCCATCGCGTGGTGCAAGGCGGCAAATATTTCTCAAAAAGCGTTTTCTTCGATGATGATACGATTGACAAAGTCGAATCTTTAATCGAACTCGCTCCGCTTCATAACGGGCCGCATTTAATCGGTGTCCGGGCTTTTAAAAATGTTTTGCCTCACATTCCTAACGTCGCGACGTTTGACACGGCTTTTCATCGCAGTATGGCTGAAGTCGACTCTGTTTTTCCAATCCCTTATGAATTAACCCAAAAATATGACATTCGTCGCTATGGAGCACACGGAACTTCCCATCAATATCTTGATCAAGAAGGTCGTAAGTTTATCCCTGATGTCAAACACCCAAGAGTAATTACATGTCACATTGGCTCCGGGGCTTCAATCGCCGCCATCAAAGATGGAAAATGCGTGGCAACATCAATGGGTTTGACTCCTTTAGGTGGAATTATGATGGGCACTCGCACTGGAGATATTGATCCCTCAGTTGTATACTATTTATGTAAAAAATTAAATAAAAATATTGATGAAGTTTATGAAATTTTGAATAAAAAATCTGGGCTGTTGGGCGTCTCAGGCGTTTCGAACGATTCCCGTGATGTTTTAAAGGCGATGGAAAACGGAAATGAACGCGCTGTTTTAGCTGATCAACTCTTCAACCGACGCATCGCCGATTACATTGGTCAGTACTTTGTCCGTCTCGGCGGAGCAGACTTAATCATTTTTTCAGCCGGCATCGGTGAAAACTCTGCTTACTTCCGCAAAAAAGTAATTGAAGAAATCGAGTCTGCTCTCGGCGTGAAAATCGATGAAACAATTAATGAAAACTCACGTGCTGTGTCCATTCTTCTCTCCACGCCTGAAAGTAAGATAAAAGTAGCTCTCATCCCTACGGATGAAGAGGTGATGATTGCTCGTGATACATATCATTTAATTACGAAATAGCAGTTTAGTCTTATTACTTAGTAATACAAATGACATAAAACCGCTTTCATGATTATTATCATCCTCTTGATATCATTTATTGTTGACAAGTTGTTTTAACAAAACTACTATAAAAACAATTTTAATTTACAACGAAAGGAGAATTGTAATGAAATTTAAAAATTTACTACCAGTCACATTGCTTGCTGTTTTTGCTCTTGCGGCCTGTGGACCGACCGACACTTCTAGTGCAGGCGGATCGACCGACGCTTCTAGTGCAGACGATAGTTCAAGTAATCCTTCTTCAGAAGAAGAAGTACCTAATCTAGGTGATTTCGTTGACGGACTTGCCGTTGGTGAAGTTGCCGAACCTCTCGCCGCGATCGAGGAAATCGCTGGTTTACTTCCAGCCGCTGACGGATTAGTCAATCGTGCCGTTCAAGAATTCCGCGATTATTGGTCAACTGGGATGTCTGACCCCGCAAACGATGACTTTGCCTATGAAGATTATGCCGTTTATGATGTCAAACGTTATGACAACGATGTTTTATCTGTCGAGCTTGATTATCAAAGGATGGCACCAGAATATGATCCCCTAACACAGTCTTATGGGGCATGGCCGGCAGAATTCTCGCCATACTACACTGCCGAAGCTTATCTTTTTGAGGATGCCAGCAATCTCAATTACGTCTATGAAGAAGACGGAGACCCAGATAATCCTTACAGCTTTGCTGTTTCAACCGCCAAAGATAGCGAACTTCTCGAAGGCTATCTAAATACAATCGGTTCTTCAAGCGATATTCTTTATGGTCTTGCTTTAGCTGATGAGGCTTATAGTTACTACTTACCATCATTTGCCGCGGACGGATTTAACTATGTTGCGACTTCCGCTTCTGTTGAAAAAGTTGCCGCTGATGGTGAAGTTCCGGCCCACGCCGTCGTTAGCTATAACACTCACCTTGGTTACTACCTCTCCGCTGAATTAGCTTGGGGGTCTAGCTATGCAGGTATCTTTGTCGAACGTTATTACAACTGGGGCGTTGATTTCATTATCGCCGACGGTTTTGTTCAATACGCCTATCTTGACGTTGGCTCAATGATGCAAGCCGAATATGTTGATTCTTCCGCTGCTCCTGTCACGCCAGTCGTAGCAGAATCACCTTGGTTAACCAATGAAGAATGGGCTACCTATGTTACCGACGTTGCAACCGTTGCTTTAGATGTAGTTGGTTATGGAAGTTACTACACCTTCTACGAAACAGAATATTCTGATGTTTCGAACGGTGAATTCGCTGCCGCCAACTTACCTGTAATTGCTAACTATCGTGAAGGCGATTTGAGTGACGCTGGTTTGTGGATTAACATCGATCCTTTCCTTGCTTAATCGAAAAACTCATCAAAAAAAATAAAAGCGATTCGCAAGAGTCGCTTTTTTTCTTGCGCTTTTCTTTTATAAACAGCACTTATCATTTACTATATAGACGTACATATTAAAGGAGAAAATATATGCCATCAAAAATTGATGCGATTATTTTAGAAGAAGCTAAAGCTTATAAAAAAGAACACAATCGCATAATCAAAAACATTATTAAGTTCGACCGTATCGCTATCTTCCGTCACATCATGCCGGATTTTGACGCGATGGGCACCCAAATGGGACTTTACACTTGGATTAAAGACAATTTTCCAAATAAAGAAATTCGCTTTTTAGGTGATAATCATGTCACTTTTACGCCCAGACTATTCCCGGAAACCGAAAGGTTAAATGATGATTGGTTCAAAGAACCATTCTTAGCAATCATTATCGATACCGCTAACACATCCCGCATTGCGGATCCCCGCTGGAAAAGAGCTAAATACAAAATCAAAATTGACCATCACCCTGATGTTGAAGATTTCGGTAAGACAAGCATCGTTAATACTTCGATGGCGGCCGCCAGCGAAGTCGTCGTTAACATGCTGTTGTCAGTCAAGGGCGACTACGTTATGAGTAAACAAGCCGCTTCTTATTTCTATATTGCATTAGCTGGTGATTCGGGACGTTTCCAATATAATTCTACGACCCCTCATACTTTCGCCATCGCTAAAGAGTTATTAAAAACCGGTTTTGTCTTAAGTGACATCTATAAAAAGATGTATTTTAAAAAGATTGAAGATCTCCGTGTCACCGCTTATGTCCTTAACAACTTCCGTGTCAGTGAGCACGGAGTCGCTTACTATGTCTTAAGTGACGCCATTCAAAAGGAACTTAGCATCACGAGCGAAAGAGGCAAGGAAAACGTTAATATCTTTTCAAATATTGATGGGATTAATGTCTGGTGCTCGATTACTGAAGATGCAAAAGATAATTGCTATCGCGTCTCAATCCGCAGTAAGGAAAGATCAATTAACCAAGTCGCTGCTAAATACGAAGGCGGAGGTCACGCCCAAGCTTCAGGGGCCAAACTTCAGAGTCTCGATGTCTTAGAGGCGTTTATTAAAGATCTCGATGATTTATTTGTTGAATAACTGAATATGCAATTTTAAAAAGGTGTCGTTAAACGATACCTTTTTATTTTAAATAACCTCTTCTTTTTGCTAAAATGTATTATATGAGTTTTATACCCTTACACGTCCACACAGGCTATTCGTTTTTACAAAGCGGAATTACCATCGAAAACTATGTAAAGGCCCTCAAAAAGCGCGGATACAAAGGTTCTGGCATCACCGATATTAACTCTTTGTCGGGTATTCCGCATTTTTATAAGGCACTAAAAAAAGAAAAACTCAATCCGTTAATAGGTCTTGACTTAGTCATCGATGATAATCTATTGTCTTTTTTTGCTTTAAATGAAAAGGGCTATCAAAATCTTCTCAAGCTTCTTTTCTTAAAAAGAACACAAGAAAACATAAGTTATGAAGATATCGGTCATCACAAAGAAGGACTGGCAACTGTTTTATCAATAAATCATTCTCAACTTCGTTTGTTATTCGAAACTGAACGAGAACAAATTCCTCATCTTCTCCTTCCTATTTCTAACACTGGTGAATATTTTTATATCGGAATCGAATTTGCTGAATTTGAAGACGAATTGTTTATTGCCTATCTTCGCGAGTTCGCCAAGACCCATGGTTATCAAACAATCGCCTTCCCATTTATTAAATATATCGACAAGAAAGATGCCATTGTTCTTGAAATCGCTAAAGCGATTCGCGATGATGGAGAACTCGAAATCAAAGAGCAAGAAGGTAGTGAATATTTACTAAACAATGAAGAAATATTGCGCTTATTCACCGAACAAGAAATCAATAACACGAGCGAACTCACCAGTCTTAATGCATTTCATTTCGAAGAAAAGCGTGGCCGTTTACTTCATTATCAAACAGGTAGCGAATTTACTAGCGATGCGTTTTTAAAAAACAAAGCTATCGAAGGTTTGCAAAAGAAAATTGATAATCCGAGTAAAGAATATATGAATCGGCTGAACTACGAATTAGGTATCATCGCCAAAATGGGATATAGCGACTACTTTTTAATCGTCGCCGACTATGTCGCTTTCGCTCATGACCACGATATTTCGGTCGGTCCTGGTCGAGGAAGTGCCGCCGGCTCGTTGGTTAGTTATGCGCTAGACATTGTCGCTTGTGATCCAATCAAACATCAGTTACTTTTTGAACGATTTTTAAATCCGGAAAGACAATCGATGCCAGATATCGATATTGATTTTTCTGATATTCGCCGCAGTGAGGTTATCAATTATCTACGAAATAAATACGGAAAAAACAAAGTTGCCAATATCATGACGATTCAAACAATCGGCGCCAAGCAAGCCTTACGCGATATCGGAAGAGTTTATAAAATTGAGACCAGAGAAATCGACATGATTTCAAAGTTAATAATTGACACGAACTCTTCACTACGTGAAAATTACCGTAATAACCTGGCCTTTAAGAAACTTATCGATAGTGACAAGTATTATTTAAACATCGTCAGCCTCGCCGCTTTAATCGAAGGTTTACCCCGTCAGTCCGGACTCCATGCCGCTGGCATCATTTTAAACGATTCACCGCTTGAAGAGGCACTGCCGGTCAATGTCGACTTTAATGGTGATTACATTGCCGAGTATGAGATGGGCTATCTAGAAGAGCAAGGTTTTTTGAAAATGGACATTCTTGGGCTTCGTAACTTATCAATTGTCGATGAATGCCTATCTTTAATTAAACAAAATCGCGGAGTTGAAATAACCTATCAAAGTATTCCGTTTGAGGATAAAAAGGCTATTCGTATCATCAAAGAAGGAAGAACAATGGGGCTTTTTCAACTCGAATCCTCGGGTATGAAAAAAGCCATCACAACTTTAGAACCAGAGAACTTCGAAGACATTGTCGCTCTTTTAGCATTGTTTAGACCCGGGCCTATGGATAATATTCCAAGTTACGCTCGTCGTAAAAACAAAAAAGAGAAGATAATTTACCCTTCAAAAGCATTGGAAGAAATATTGGCCCCAACCTATGGAATTATCGTTTATCAAGAACAGATAATGCAAATCGTTCGTAAGATGGCTAACTTCTCGTATGGTCAAGCCGATGTCTTCCGTCGCGCCATCTCGAAAAAGGATAGTGCTAAACTCGCGAGTCTAGAAACAAGTTTTGTTGCTAGTTCAATCGAAAATGGCTATGACAAGAGCGAAGCCAAATCGGTGTTTGATCTTATTAACAAATTTTCTGATTACGGCTTTAACCGTAGCCACTCGCTTCCCTACGCCGTATTAGCCTGTCAGATGGCTTATCTCAAAACTTATTACGCGCCTGAATTTTATGCCGCGATTCTCGGTAACTCCTCTGGCAGTAACGATACTAAATTTAATGAAACATTAAATGAAGTCCGTAAGATGGGAATTAATATATTAAATCCCGACATTAATCGCTCCGGACAGACGTTTATCGTCAAAGATGGTGCTTTGATTTTCCCTTTATTTGCGATTAAAGGAATTCTCGGCGCTTTAGTCGACGCCATCATCAAAGAGCGCAACAATAATGGTCCGTTTAACGATTTCTTTGACTTTGTAGCGCGCATGATTAACTACAAAATCAACCAAAACCAGATTAGTAAATTAATCGATGCTGGAGCATTCGACAACTTCGCAGTTTCGAGATCATCTCTTCGCGCCACAATTAATAGTGCTTTACGCTATGGCTCAATGCTTTATTCAAAAGATGGGCAGATGAACATCGATTTGCCCTTTTCAAGCAAACCACGCTTTAGCGAGGCCTTTGATGATCCTTTGGATAATCTTGATCGAGAATACGAGGCTTTAGGACTGATGATTTCTGGTTCGCCTTTAAAATACAAAAGCGAAGTCATAAAGAAATACCCGATTATCTCGATTAGTGACGCACGGGATAGTCAAAGTTCAACAATTCAAATCGTCGGTGTCATTCGCACCATAAAAATTATTAATACGCGAAATGGTATGCCTATGGCATTTATAAATATTTATGATGAAAGTGGCGATATCGATGTTACGATCTTTTCAAAAACATACGCCTTAAGCTATGAACTTCTTCAAAAGAAAAATATCGTTCGCGTTATCGGTTACATGGACCGTAAACGAGAAAATGTCTTTATTGCCAACGACATATCCATGCTGGAGGACTAAGAATGTCAAAAGTATACGTAATTGATGGTAACTCTTTGCTCTTTCGCGCCTATTACGCCACCGCCTATGGGCCCAATGCGAAAGTTATGCGCACCAAAGATGGCATTCCGACCAATGCATTATTTGCATTTGGCAACATGATTAATAAAATTATTTCCTCGTTTAAAGGGGGGGAGCATATTATCGTTGGCTTTGATGTTGGCAAGAAAACTTTTCGCAACGATGAATACGAACAATATAAAGCTAATCGCAAGCCAACGGATGACGATTTAATCGTGCAGATGCCACTAGCTCGCGAACTGCTAATATCACTTGGGATTTATGTCTACGAAGAAGAAGGATACGAAGCCGATGACATATGCGGAACCTTTGCTAAACTTGCCAGCAAAGCCGGACACCAAGTTATCGTCTATACTTCAGACCGAGATTTCTTGCAGCTGATCGATCACAATATCGCCATTCACATTTTAAAAACGGGCTTATCAAACATCATGGTGATGAACGAAGTGACAATGCCCCAAGAATTTGGCATTACTCCGAATCAAATACCTGACTATAAGGGACTTCGTGGCGACGCCAGTGATAATTTGCCAGGAATCCCTGGAATCGGTGAAAAAACAGCAATTAAACTATTGCAAGAATATGGGACGTTCGACAAAATTTTGGATGAAGCAAAAAACATCAAAGGCAAAGTCGGTGAAAACATTCTTGAGTTTCAAAAAATTGGGAAATTATCAAAGCGTCTCGCGACGATAAAAACCGATATCGAGTTGCCTTTTTCGTTAGAGGATACTTTGTATCGGGGCTATGTTTTTGAACGAGTTAATGAGTTTGGACAACGCTATGAACTCAAACAACTACTCAACCGGCTGCCGAGTAATTGTAAAGTCGAATCCGAACGCGATGTCAAAATTGAATATAAAAAAATATCTTCATTAGAAGAAATTAACCTCGGTAGCAAAATTTCGCTGTTTATTGATATGAAAGAAGATAATTATTTTAAAACGGCGATTTTAGGACTCGCTATTAGCGACGGCGTAAATCACTACTATGTTAGTCATGATGACATTATAAAGGATAGCAAAATTAAGAAAATACTCGAAGACGAGGAAATTAGTAAGTCGTGTTTTGATATTAAAGCCACCACCGTCGCTCTTTCTCGCCTCGACATTACTTTACGTGGCGGTGACTTTGATTTACTGCTGGCTGCCTATTTGCTTGACTCCTCGCTCAAAAATAATGTTGATTCAATTCTTAATTATTTTGGAGTTGACGCCCACGGAAAAGATGATCAAACCTTATCGCTTTTTGATGAATCTAACCCATTAAGAACAGCAAAAGTAGCATATTTAACTTTAAAGTTAAAACCACGTGTTATCGAGGAATTAAAAAAACATCAGGCCTTAAAGCTTTATCAAGATATTGAAATGCCCCTTGCCCTCGTTTTGGCCAAGATGGAAATTGAAGGTTTTCCCCTCGATGCCGATACCCTCAATATGATTGGAGAGAACTATAGAGAAAGCATTAATACTCTAATTAGAGAAATATACGATTTGGCCGGAGAAGAATTTAATATTAACTCCCCAAAACAAGTCGGCGAGATACTCTTTAACAAACTCGCGCTTCCCGGTAATCGTAAAGATTCGACTTCTATCGATACTTTAAAGAAATTGACGGATTCCCATCCAATCGTCACCAAGATACTCGAATATCGAAAATATGCAAAGCTCCTTTCGACTTATATCGACGGTCTAGTTGTTCACATCCATGCTGACGGATTGCTCCACGCTATCTTTAATCAGGCTTTGACAACGACCGGTCGTCTATCATCCAGCGAGCCCAACTTGCAAAACATTTCGATTCGCGACGAAGAAGGACGAATGATTCGCCAAGCTTTTTATTATCCTGATAAGAATTATCAGATTCTTTCGCTGGACTACTCGCAAATCGAACTTCGGATTTTAGCTTCTTTAAGTAAATGTCAATCATTCATCAACGTCTTTAACCACGATGAGGATGTTCATGCCGCTACCGCCAAAGCTATCTTCGGTAGCACCGATGATAATGCCAGACGCAAAGCCAAAGCCGTTAATTTTGGTATTATCTATGGCATTTCGGATTGGGGTTTAGCCGAACAACTCGAAATTCCTCCCAAAGAAGCCAAAACAATCATCGATGCTTTCTTTAAAACATATCCTGAAGTCAGTGAGTATTTGCAGGAAGTCGTCAACCAAGCTTTTAAAGACGGCTATGTTTCGACTCTTTTTGGCCGCCGCCGCTATCTACGCGAGCTTTATGATAGCAATTATCAAGTTCGTGAGTTTGCCCGCCGTGCCGCGATGAATGCGCCGATTCAGGGTACAGCTGCCGATTTAATCAAGTTGGCCATGGTCAAAGTGCAAGCTATGCTCGAAAAAAATAATTTTAGGACACGCCTCGTTTTACAAATTCATGATGAATTACTTTTCAAAGTTCATGTTAATGAAATCGAAATAGTGCGAGACAAAATAAGCGAAATTATGGAAAACGTCATCACCCTTGATGTTAAATTAAAAGTGGACGGCGGAGTCGGCAAATCATGGTATGAAGCCAAGTAAAGGATAATCATATGCCTGAATTACCTGAAGTAGAAACAATCAAAAACATCCTCGCTCAATTCGTGATTGGTAAAACGATCAAAGACATAAAAGTATTTAATACCAACACCATCGAAGGCGATTACCTTGCTTTTATCGAGCAGTTAAAAGGCAAGACCATCAGCGAACTTTCTCGCGTTGGCAAATTTATAATCTTTCATTTTAATGAAAGTATCGTTTTGTTATCCCATCTCCGTATGGAGGGGAAATACTTTTACCACGATTACGCACTTGATACTTTCGAAAAACACGCGTGTGTCGTTTTTTTCTTCACTGATAACACTGTTTTAGAATATAACGACACGAGAAAATTTGGCTTGATGCAAATTGTTCAATCTTCGGTTTATCTAAGCGTCCTTCCTTTATCGAAACTTGGACCCGAACCCTTTGATGTTAAAGATATAAAATCTCTTCATCAGAAACTTAGTAAAAAATCTATTCCAATTAAAGCTGTTTTACTTGATCAGACGTTTCTCGCCGGATTAGGCAACATTTATGTTGATGAAGTGCTATATCTAACAAAAATCCATCCGGAAACACCTGCTAATCGGATCAGCAAAGCACAGTTAAAAAATATTATTGAAGCCAGTGTCCAGGTACTCAACGTGGCAATTCAAAGTGGTGGCTCGACAATTCGCAGTTATCATCCCAGCCAAGGCATCGATGGCGGTTTTCAGAATAAACTTAACGCCTATGGAAAAGAAAATTTGCCTTGCCAGCGTTGCAACCATCCGCTAAGAAAGATTTTCGTCGGTGGGCGGGGCACGACTTTTTGTCCTAAATGCCAAAAAAACCCTGCTCTTCCTTATGTTGTCGGCATCACGGGACCAATCGGCTCCGGTAAATCTTCGGTCTTAGATTATTTTAAAGCAAACGGCTATTTAACTTTAAGCGGGGATGACATTGTCAAAAACCTTTATCTTGATACAACAGTTCGAGATTTAGTCATTAAACTATTTGGCGAACACGTAATTTCAGACGACGGAACGATTAATAAGAGATTTATTATCGAAACAATCATTAATGATGAGAACAAAAAAAGACGACTGGAAAAAATATTCCATCCGCGCGTTGAAAAAGTTATTTCGGAAACGATTAGTCAAACGAAAAGCACAAGAATCGCTTTCGAAATGCCTCTCCTTTTTGAATCTAAACTCGATGATTATTGCGATGAAACTATTTATATTGATATTAATATCGAAACGCAACAAATGCGCCTTTTAAAACGCAATCTTCCACTACAAACGTTGCTTGCCTTAAATACTGGCTTTGACTCACGGCGTAATAAAGAAAAGGCGACATATGTCATTGACAATTCGTCGACTTTACAAAAATTACACGAACAATTAAAGAAGTTGGTTCATTAATAAACGGATAATCCACTTAAATCAAACTCTTCTTCGGCCATCTCTTTCAAGAGACGAGTCAGCTGTTTGGCGCGAATCGCGCCGGCTTTGCTCGTTTCATATAGTTGGCCGATTTCATTGATTGAAAAATCACTAGTGAAAAAAGTTAGTCTTTGATTTTTGGCCCGTTCAATTAAAATCGGAAGGACAATGGTATCGCGGATAAAGTCATTTTTGTATTCGTTACCGAAATCATCCAATATGAGTAAGGGAATATTCGATAGTTCGACGATTTTCTTAGCAAATTCTGCTTTATCCGAAAATGATAAATCATTAATTTCTTTAATGCGGTTGGCGGAATTAATAAAAGCAGCCGAAGATCTCATCGCGGCGATAAAATCATTAACTAAGGTCGCCATTAAAAACGACTTGCCGACGCGATGACCGCCGCGGGTATATATCCAACGGGTAGAATTGCCTTGTAAAATTTGACTAAATAGTCTGATAATCCGATTTCTTTCGGATGTTTTATCAAGCGTTTTAAGCGAGGCCTCTTTCCACTCTTCGGGAAAGTCGGCATATATGTATTTACTATCAATTTCGATACGCTTAAGAATTTTATGACAAGGCGTAAACGATCTTTCAATAATTCCATCATCATTCACTAATCGCATTTGTAAATGAGGTGTCGCTTTGCGACAATTGTCCACTCCCGGGCATTTACGGCAATAATCAAAATCTTCCTTAAAGGCGATGAATTTCGAAATGTTTTCACGAACCATCTTTAAAGTTGGATTGACAGTTTGCTTAATAACTTCGTAAACTTCAACGTCTTTACGCAATTCGTCAACCATTTGTTCGATGTAAGTATCGAGTTCCGTTTTATCAAAAAACGGTACTTTAATTTTGTCCATATGTTAATCCTTTTTGGCTTCAATCGAGGCCAGTATGTTTTCTAACTCTTCGTCGCTAACTTCCTCTTCTTTTATTTTATCATTAGCTGCTTTAGTTTTTGCTATTTGTGGCTTATTTGTTTTCCAAGCCGTATTAATTTTAATCAAATAATTCATCGTGTCAATCGCGGTCGTAACGTTCTCACGAGCGAGAGAAGACGCGATTTTTTCGGTATATCGTCTGGATAATATATTATTATTTTTGGCCAAAACATAATCGACAAGAGCATTAATAACGCCATGAGAAAACCCTAAATTTTTCGATAAATCATCAACAATATCTAAATCAGCGCGACTCGGCGCGGTATTATTTTGTTTAATCCGCAAATATTCACCGGGCGCCATCGCGTCCATGAGTTTAATTTTGCTGGCGAGTTCGCTATCGCTAGTGACCTTGCTATTTTCAGCTTTGCTTTTGCGATGAAAGAAGGGAAATTTAACTTCTTCTTTAGCGCGGTCGGAAACGCGTTGAAAATTGATACGTTGATTCTTGTTATCAGGATCATAGGCATCGACGACAATGTCTGCCATCGTCAGTTCATCTAGAGAGAAGAGTGCCGCTAAGCGTTCGAGTTCCTTAAGATCATTTTTAGCAAAGATATCACGCTTGATTTGACCGTTTTTATCAAGAGCATCAAAAAAGGCATCGAAATCAAACGAAGTGTCGACACGACCGGATTTTCTTCCTTTAACATCGACTTTTAAGTCCTTGCGAAAAGCCGGATTATCAAAATCAGGATTAAACGTTTCGACAAATGACGACGTAATATCGTCAAAACCTTTGGTTGTAAAGTCAACCTTATAAGACATCGCTAAGCGTTTAGCTTCTTTTTCGCCAACATATTTAATTAGCAATCCTTTGAAAAGAACATCATCAAAAAAGTCACGAGGAGATTTTGGCGCATACAAGACATAGATATAGTAACGAATTCCGCTTTCTTCTTTAAAGAAGGTGCGAATCAAACCAACTGCCTCTAAAGCTCTACGAGCCGTGAAAAATTCGCCCGCGGAAATCTGCATCTTGTCGAAAAGATGCGCATGATCGAATGTGTCGATTTCTAAAGCCTTCATCTTCTCGTAAAAAAGAGAAAAAAATATAGCGACGCTCTTATGACCGATTAAAGGTTGATAAAGTTCATTCAAAACTTCGCAATCGATATTGCTAATTAACGAAGCAAACCTCGTCTCGTAGTAATCTTTTTCGCTAATGTAATCCATAACTTTTGCCTGACATGCTACAAATTATAACATAAATAAATACTTTGAGAAATAAAAAATGCCGATGCCATCGCAACTTTTTGAATATTGTGAATAGTTTTCCACCGCTGGTAAAACTAAACTTTTGCGATGCAATCGGAGTTTGCAGCCAAGACGTCTAGAAATAAATGATTTTTTCCACAAATTTATGTAATCGTTTTCAAGGAGATTTATTCCACACTTTATATGTGTTTTCATATATAATGAATAAGAAGTAATAGAGGTGATTTTATTATGGTTAAACGTATTGGCGTCTTAACGTCTGGAGGCGATGCCCCAGGCATGAATGCCGCAGTTCGAGCTATCGTCCGTTCCGGTTTGAAAAACGGTTTTGAAATGTTTGTTGTGTATGAAGGTTATAAAGGTTTAATTGAAGGCAATATTGAAAAGGTTGATCGCAACTTTGTCAGCGACATCATCAATCGTGGTGGCACGATATTAAAAAGCGCTCGTTCACGAGAATTTAAGGAAGAGGCCGCTCGCCTAATCGGCGTTGAGCAACTCAAAGATTTCGGTATCGACACCTTAATCGTTATTGGCGGAGACGGAACCTACATGGGGGCAAAAAAACTTTCGGAACTAGGCATTAACTGTGTTGGTATTCCCGGTACGATTGATAATGATTTAGCCTCAAGTGATTTCACAATTGGCTTCGATACGGCTTTAAATACTATTTGCGAATGCGTTGACAAACTTCGTGATACAACCGCTTCACATCAAAGATGCACAATCATTGAAGTGATGGGAAATAAATGCGGAGATTTAGCGCTTTTTTCTGGCGTCGCCGAAGGCGTGGAGATGATAATTACTCCTGAACATCCATATACCGAAAACGAAATCATGGAGCGAATCAAGTCCCTCGGAACCGGCAAGAAGAAGCATTCGCTTATAATTGTTAGCGAAAAGGTTTTCCCTAACGTTATCTCATTTGCTGAGAAGGTCAGTCGCGAAACCGGTTTTGAAGCTAGAGCCGAAGTTTTAGGACGTCTGCAAAGAGGCGGATCACCATCGGCTTATGATCGTATCTTGGCGACAAGAATGGGTGTTTATGCGATTGAAATATTAGCAAAAGGCATTCGCAATGTTTGCATTGGCATTTCAAACGGAAAAATCGTCCATTACACTTTTGATGAAGCTTTTGCTTTACCACGTAAAAATCAGGACGATTTACATCGTTTAATTAGCATGGTCAATAGATAAAATAATGGACGAACAAAGACTAATTATCAGCGCCGACATCGGTGGAACCAATTCGCGCTTTGCGCTCGTCAATGAAGACTTCGAAATCGTCAGGAGCGTCTCTCGGCGCACCATTCTCTATAAAAAAGATGAATTTGTTACATCGATTATCGGAGCAATTAAGGATTTAGGTGGCACTTTCAAGGACATTGTTGGCCTTTCACTTGGAATCCCTGGTCCAATTAAAGGCGATGGCTATATTATTGATTTGCCTAACATCCACATCAAAGATATTCCTTTAGGTGATATTTTGCGAAAAGAATTTGGCTTGCCAGTCTTTATACGAAACGATGCCGAAATGGCTTGTTTTGCCGAAGCCGCTTTAGGAAGCGGAAAAAATTATAGCCGTGTCTTTTTTATCACGATATCAACTGGATTGGGCGGCGCATTGGTCGTTGATAAGAGTTTCAAAGAAACGCCAATCGAAATCGGTCATACCCCTTATTTATATAAGGGCGAATACAAATTCTATGAGTATTTCGCTAGCGGCACGGGTTTAACGAATTTAGCCAAAATGTACGATTTGGAAATACGAAATAGTCTTCATTTTTTTGAATTAGTCGTTGCCAAAGATAAAAAGGCTTTAATCGTTTACAAAGAATGGCTGTTTATTCTTAGCGATTTTTTAAACTATATAAAAATAAATTTTCATCCCGATATTATTACAATTACGGGCGGTGTGTTTAACTCCAAAGACGTCTTTTGGAAAGATTTGACCAAACGCCATATCGATAAAAATCTTCAAGAGTGTTATTTCTTTCAAAATGCCGGCACGATTGGTGCGGCAAGTTATGGCTTTGCCATGTTAAATAATTGACTTAATTTCCATTAGTTAATATACTTGTATTCGCAATGATGAAGACACGTCGTATTCATCTTTCCAAGTAGAGAAGAAATCATTTGGTGAAAGGTTTCTGGAAAGAGAAGCGAAACCACTTCTGAGCATCCGATGATAAATTGGACGTGACTCGCGTTAAGAGAATCAAGTGCATATCGAAGATATGAATTAGGGTGGTACCACGTGAAAGCGTCCTTAAGATGGGCGTTTTTTATTTAAAAAGGAGAAAGATTTATGAAATTAATTCTTCCAAGCGGCGACAATCTTGTCGTTGAAGATGGCCAAACGGGCTATGATGCAGCCAGCAAAATTAGTATTAGCTTAGCCAAAAAAGCGCTTGCTTATCGTTTAAATGGCAAACTTTTCGATTTGCATGCTCGTATTGCAAATGATGGTCATTTTGAAGTTGTTTTAGAAAGCGATAAAGAAGCCTTTGAATTATTAAATCATTCAACTTCGCACCTTTTGGCACACGCCATCATGCGTCTATACCCTCAGGCCCACATCGGCTTTGGACCAAGTATTGATGAAGGCTTTTATTACGACATTGATTTTCCGAGCGCAATCACTGACTCAGATTTAATTACGATTGAAAATGAAATGCGAAAAATCGCTAAAGAAAATCATCGGATAATTCGACGCGATGTTTCTTATCAAGAAGCGCTAAAACTGTTTGAGAATAATCCTTATAAAATTGAACTCATCAAAGAAATAGGCCAAGACATTTCAATTTATGATCAAGGTGACTTTTTTGATTTATGTATGGGTCCTCATCTTCCAAATACGAGTTTTATTCGCCATTTCAAATTAATTAGTCTTGCCGGTGCTTATTGGCGAGGAAATTCCGATAATAAGCAGTTAACAAGAATTTATGGGACTTCCTTCTTTAAGAAAGAAGAACTTGAAAGTCATCTCCTTATTCTTGAAGAGCGCAAAAAGCGCGACCACCGCCGCTTAGGAAAAGAGTTAGGACTCTTCATGGTTTCCGAATATGGTCCCGGATTTCCGTTTTGGCTTCCCAACGGCATGATTTTAAGAAACGAACTTGAGAACTTCTGGTATAAAAAACACGAACAAGAAGGATATGTTTTCATCAAAACTCCAATTATGCTTTCTAAAGAGCTTTGGATCACGAGCGGTCACTATGAGAACTATCGCGAAAATATGTATTTCAGTCAAATAGACGACCGTGAATTTGCCATTAAACCAATGAACTGTCCGGGTGGCCTTTTGGTATATAAGTACGAATTACATTCCTACAAGGATCTCCCTCTTCGCGTTGGAGAACTCGGATTAGTCCACCGCCATGAAGCTAGCGGAGCGCTTTCAGGTTTATTTAGAGTCCGAACCTTTACCCAAGATGATGCTCATATTTATTGTCGTGAAGATCAATCAGTTGATGAAGTCGTAAAAATGTTAAAACTCTTTGATGAAGTCTATTCAATCTTTGGACTCAGTTACCATATCGAATTAAGCACTCGACCAGAAAAGAAGTATATTGGTTCAATTGAAAATTGGAATCGCTCTGAAAAGGCCTTAGCTGAAGCGTGCAAAGCGATTGGTCGCGACTATATCGTCAATGAAGGAGACGGTGCTTTCTACGGACCAAAACTTGATTTCAAGCTCAAAGATTCGATGGGCCGCATTTGGCAATGCGGAACGATTCAATTTGATATGAATCTTCCTGAACGCTTTGATATTTCTTATATTGATTCTCGCGGTGAAAAAGTACGTCCGATCATGCTCCACCGCGCCTTATTTGGCAGTCTCGAACGTTTTATTGGCATTTTAATCGAACATTACGGAGGTGCTTTCCCGACCTGGCTTGCACCAGTACAGGTTAATCTAATTCCAGTCAATAATGCCCTCCATTCCGCTCATGCTCATGAGGTAGCGGTTTCTTTAAGGAATCATGGTATTAGGGTCAGCGTTGATGACTCTGAAGAAAAAGTCGGTTTCCGCTTACGCAATTCACAAGTTAAAAAAATTCCTTACACCGTCGTTATTGGCGATAATGAATTACGCGATAAAACCCTCACTTATCGTCTCTTTGGTCAGGAAAAACAAGTCACGATTTCACAAGCTGATTTCAGTCGCCTTATCATTGATGAGATTGAGTCTAAACGCCATTATTAATAATGCTTGACACCTTTGCTTTGCAATGTTAAACTTACCGGCGTAGATTAAAAACGTAGAAAGAAGATGCGCCTGCTTCTCACCAGATTAACAACGTTAATTGGTATATGCTACAAAAACGAAAGTTTTGAAATAACGGGCGCTCCAAAGCGTCCGTTTTATTTACAATAAACAAAGGAGTTGATCGACCATAGCTAAATTACCAATGAACCCTGGACAAAGACGTCCGGAGGTAAACCACGACCTCGTCAATGAACGTATTCGCTTTTCCGAAGTACTCGTCATTGGTCCTGAAGGTGAGTCTCTTGGCAAAATGAGTTCAAGAGCCGCCAACGACATGGCCAGCCGCTACGAACTTGACTTACTCTGTGTTGCACCAAGCGCAAATCCGCCGGTATGTAAGATACTTAATTACGGAAAATACCGCTTTGAGGCGCAAAAAAGAGCCAAGGAAAGTCGGAAGAATCAAAAGATTATTGAAATCAAGGAAGTACAACTAACACCACAAATCGGTGTTCATGATTTGATGGTCAAAGTTAAAGGTGCCATTGGCTTTTTACAAGATGGCAACAAAGTTAAAGTTGGTGTCCGCTTCCGCGGCCGTCAACTAGCTCATCCCGAAGTTGGAAAAGAAGTCCTTGATCGGTTCATTGAACTGGTTCAAGAATATGCTACTGTCGAAAAAGAAGGAGAACTCGAAGGTCGTTGGATGAATGCGATTCTCGCTTCGAAAATCAAAAAATAGGAGAAAACAACATGCCAAAAATGAAGAGCAAAAGAGCTTTAATGAAACGCATTAAAGTGACTGGCAGCGGCAAGGTGAAACGGCATTCGGCTTATACTTCACACTTAGCCCCACGTAAATCAACCAAACAAAAGCGCCACTTGAGAAAGGCGAAGCTTGTGTCGAATAGCGACTACAAACGCATTAAATTTCTCATCATCAAATAGGAGGTGCCCTGAATGGCAAGAGTAAAAGGTGGCACCGTCACACGTGCTAGACGTAAAAAAGTATTAAAAAGAGCAAAGGGTTACTTCGGAAGTAAGCATCTGCTTTTCAAAACGGCCAAAGAACAAGTCATGCATTCGTTGATGTATGCCTATATCGATCGCCGGAAAATTAAAAGAGATTATCGCAAACTTTGGATCAAACGGATTAACGCCGCTTGTAGATTATGCGACATCTCATATTCGCGTTTCATTAATGGTTTATCACTTGCAAATGTCGAGATTAACCGCAAGATGCTTTCCGAACTAGCAATTAATGATTTTGATGCCTTCAAACAACTTGTTGAGTTGAGCAAAAAAGCTAGCGCAAAGTAATTAACAAAAAGTTTAAAAAGGCTACAAATATGTAGTCTTTTTATATTGTCGATTTGAAGCAAAAATGTCTATAATTCTTCGCTATTTGCAGATATAATGATTGATTCTGTCGAATTTATCGCTTCAACTATCAATCCTTCGAAATCAAATTGATTTTCTAACCATAAAGTAGATTTATAATTAGGTTTCGTTCGCGGATTTTGTGGGCGAAATATTGTGCAACAATCTTCATAAGGCCGAATCGAAATCTCATATGTTTTGATTTGCTTGGCAATTCGAATTATATCGTTTTTATCATAAGTTACAAGAGGGCGAATAACTGGCATATTTGTCACTTCATTTATAACGCGCATTGAGCGGAGCGTCTGACTTGCGACTTGGCCAATCGATTCGCCATTGGCAATCGCCTGGCACTTTCTAATATTAGCGATATCAGTACTAATTCGATACATCATCCGCCGCATGACTGTAATGGCATAGCTTTCATCAACGTGATCATAAATCGCTTCCTGAAGTTTCGTAAATGGTACGACATGAAGGCGAATGCTTTCCTGATAATGGGCAAGTAATTTTAACAAGTCATTAATCTTATCGATAACCCCACCACTTGTGTATGGAGGCGAGGCAAAATGAATGCATTCAAGCGAAACGCCCCGTTTCATTAAAAGATATGCCGCAACAGGAGAATCAATTCCCCCAGACATCATCATCAATATTTTCCCGGCAATTCCCAGTGGATAGCCGCCTGCCCCTTTAAAGGTTTCTAAAAACAAATAGGCACCTTCCTGCCGCACTTCAATTCCAATTGTTAATTCAGGTTTTTTTACATCGACTTTTAGTTTTGTGTTAGAAAGAATCTCTTTAGCGACGATGCGATTTATTTCATCGCTAATAATAGAAAAGGTCTTATCGCTTCTTTTTGAGCGCACTTTAAAAGTTGAAGCTTCTTCATTAACTACCATTTCTAAAGCACACTTTTTAATTTGCTCGATATCTTTCTCGATTTTGCTCACTAACGTAAGTGAGTTGATTCCGCTTACTTCCTGAAGTTCTTTTATTATCAAATACGGATCATAATCCGCGACGAGAACATAAATATGATCAAATCTCGTTTCGAGTTTAACTTCAGAAAAATTCTCGGTCAATTTCTTGCGAATGTTAACCGCGAGAAGTTTGACAAAATCCATCTTATTTCGACCTTTGGTCGATAGTTCGCCGTAGCGAACCATTATTCGATCATAAATCATGATCGAATTCTCTCCATTATCTCATCAAAAACTTGAATGAATGTTTGTACTTCCTCAATGGTTGTCTGGTGATCAAAGCTGATGCGCAAAGTATTTCTAGCTAAATCCTCGCTTCGTCCGATTGCGCGCACAACATATGATATCGATGCCGCTTTTGCATGACAGGCACTGACCGAAGAAATCATGATGCCCTGATTTGACAATGCCTCAACGATGACACTAGCTTTTTTATCAATGACTGAGACATTAAGAATGTAATTTGATCCTTTCTCGGGACTATTTAGCACAATATTTTCGCTTTTAGATAAATGGCTTCTAAGTAATGAATTCAACGCCGCAACTGAACCGGTGTTTTTCTTTTCGCTTTGCAGTGATTCTTTAATTGCTAACGCTAATGTGTATGCAAGCGCCGGACTTATGGTTGAACTACGAAAGCCATATTCTTGTTCACCACCACTAAAAAGAGGAATCAACTCGATGTTCTTGTTCATCACAAGCGCACCGCTGCCTTTAAGTCCATTAATTTTATGACCGGATATCGAAAACATATCTATTTCGTCAAAAGGTAATGTTACTTTACCGATAGCCTGACTTGCATCAACGTGGAAAACCGCTCGTGAATGTTGATGTATAATCGTAGCTATTTCTTTAATGGAATTAATACTTCCAATCTCGTTATTGACTGCCATAATCGAAACGAGAAGAGTGTTTTTGGTTAAAGCCTGCCGAACATCATCGGGACGGATCACGCCCTTATGATTAGCGCTTAAAATCGTTAATTCAAAGTCAAAAAGGTCACGTAATTGTTTCGCACATTCAATGACGGATGGGTGTTCGATATTGCTGATAATAATGTGCCTTCCACGTTTGGAATGCCTTAAGGCATATCCTTTAATTGCTAAATTATTGGCCTCGGTGGCAGAGGAGCAAAAAACAACCCGATGGGTTTGTTCAACTCCAAGACAATCAAGTACGATCTTCCGAGCTTTATTTACATATTTTTCAGCATCTCGACCAGCCTGATGATTACTATTTACGTTAGCGAAAAACTCGTCTTCAATTTTTTGAAAAATATCAAGGAGCTCACGCCTTGGTTGGGTCGTGGCTGCGTTATCTAAATAAATCATTTATTGCCTTTTATAAGAATCTGACGCTAATTACTTACGCCGCCTTGACGTAGTTTTCGCAAGGCGTTACTAGTATCGACATAAGCTTTTTCAAAATTAGCCTCATAAAAATGAGCCTCGCTTTGTAAAACTAAATGGTGAATATCGCTTAAATGCTGACGATCGCGATTGGCGTATAAAATTGCCGACTCGGCAAGTGACATCATGTTATTATCGCTTTCAATTTCATTAATAACTTTATCGCCTTCTTCACTAAGCCACTCGATATTTTTAACAACCGTTCCGATATCAATCGGAAGAACATTAAGAATTTCGTTAATTGTATTTAAGGCCCCATATATTTTGTCGAGTGACTCGCCATATTTTTCACTAAATTTCTCAAGCGAGATATCACGAACGATTTTTTCAGCTTTTTTCACACGATGGTAAAAATCATAAATGAGTTCAAAGGCTCCTTCCGCCGTTTCTTTTAATGAATCGAGATATACTTGAAAATCTTCCATCATCGAAAGGGCAAGATTTGATTCATCGCGAAGTTCGTGCATTTTGCCGACCAAGATTGAGTATGGTTGCTTTGTCGAAGAGTGAATAAAGGTATCGAGTGATCTTTTGGTTGCTCCTACTTTATTAATTTCGCTTTGAATCTCATTCACGCGGTTAGCGTATCCCGAACTAATTACATAAATCTTCTTAACCTCAGGTATGGTATTACATAACTTAATGAATTTCTTTTCTAAGGTATTTACAACTACATATATGTCTTCACATTCAGCATCAAAAATAACGCGCGCCTTCTTTTCTTCTTCAAATAAAATAAAGTATTCGTCGATGCGGGCAATGATGTTATCTAAAGCGTTATTGACATTATTAAGCTCAAAACTTCTTATTTTCTTTGTTAAAATATCAAGTTCGCGGTTCATATCATAAATGTTGTTTTTAACAATAAGGTGATGAAGAGGATATTTGGCATCAATCATTTCTTCATAAGCATTCATTAAAGAAGCGATTTTGTCAGGTATCACCATTGTCACAAGCGCACACAAGTTAGGGAGTTTAGTTAAGACTCGGCCAACTTCTTTAATCGCTTTTGCAATCTTAGGCAGCAAAGTATTGGCATCATCATACTGAGCGGATTCAACAAATTGCTCGAACTCATCAAATAGACTATCGATATACTCATAAACAGCGTCAAAAGACGAAATTACTAACTGCAAATCGCCTTGCTTTGTATAGTAATCCTGTTTGATTCTTCTTAATTCCTCTTTCAAAGAAAGAGAGGCTTGGCGAGCTTCTTCTTCCGGTTTGACAACCGAGATCAAATCGCTATTAAGGGTATTTACGTGTTTTTCATACGTTTCAATGATGCCTTTTCCTTCCGGATAAGCAACTTTGAGGGCTTTATATTTACCTTCATCAACCAAATCTTTAAGACTATTAATGGTATTTTGCGCTTGCGCATCAAAACGATCGCGAATTTCTTTAAAGCGCTTTAAATATTGTGTATGCAATTCGACATAAAGAAGATTGGTTCGCGATATGATTTCCAAACGCTTAACATATTGTGCATCCTGACCGATAAGTAAGGCGTGAAGATATTCAAAACGCCTCTCGAGTTCGCGTACTTGTTTGCGAGCAACATGACGGACAATTACAAATTTATAAAGCAAAAAGAGAACTGTGCCTAAAACAAGAGCTGCCCCAATTGCGATCAAGACTATTCCAGTCGTTCCTAATAAAATGATGGTTGGGACTTCTATCATGATTTTTACCTTGTAAAGAATTATAGCATCCATCTATCACTAATTCAAAAATCATTTATACTTTTTCGTTTGCTTGATAAGTTTGTCTTTTTCCCATTTAACAGCAACACAAATTATAAAGCGAAATAGCATTCTTAATAATAATTATTAATGGGGCAGATAGTGCGCATTACTTTTTGTTGACTAAATGCCATCTTTCCTTTATAGTAATCGTTGCATGTAATGCAGCATGTAAATACGCCTTGTCCGATGTCAGGAACAAATGTAATAAAGTAGCCAAAGCTCAACGGTGAAATTATATCCGCGACATCCGAAGGATGGAATTTACACCTCTTGCTTTATATTGCGAAATATAAGGGAAAGGAGAATATAACATGAGATTCACTGGTTCGGATTACAAACGCTCACGCCGTCTTGGTTTTTCGACGCTTGAAACAGGCGAAGAATTAAGAAAAAGACCTTATGGTCCCGGTCAACACGGAAATGCTCGCAAAAGAAAACCTTCTGAATATGGAAAACAATTAGTTGAAAAACAAAAGCTTCGTCACATGTACGGAGTTAATGAACGTCAATTTCGCCGCCTCTTTGCTATTGCAACGAAGTCAAGCGAAGTTACGGGCATTGCTTTCTTCCGCATTTTAGAATCAAGACTTGATAACCTCGTCTTTAGAATGGGCTTTTCAAGAACGCGTCGCGGCGCCAAGCAACTCGTCAACCATGGTCACGTTACCGTTAATGGTAAAAAAGTCGACATCTCGTCATATCTATGCTCAGTCAATGATGTTATTGGCATTCGCGAATCAAGCAAAGACTTAAAAGTCATTAAAGAGTCGCTTGAAGGCAAGCCATCATCGGTCGGATATGTCAAAGTCGATGCGGTAAAATTGGAAGGTATCTTCCAACGCGCCCCTGAACGTAACGAGCTACCGGCTGATATTAACGAAGCGCAAATCATCGAATACTACAACCGCTTACTCTAAAGAGTATGAAAAAAACAAAAGACCCAAACGGGTCTTTTTTAATGCAATAATTTGCTTAGCGAATGTTTATTAAATAGTAATTTTTCTTACCACGCCGCAAGACAAAATATTTTCCATGAAGCGCGCGGTCGCTTGTCAACTTTAAGCTACCATCGCTAACTTTTTCCCCGTTTAAAGAAATACTTCCACCCTTAAGAAATTCGCGGGCTTCGCGTTTTGAAGAAGCGGCTTTAGCTAACAACAAGGCGTCTTCAAGAATTATATTCAAACTTGTTTTAACTTCTAAATCGCCCAAAACATCAATCAATTTTTTCTCGCTCATGCTGACAAAATCGCCAGAAAATAGTGATTCGCTCATTTTTATGGCTTCTTCAGCGTCATCTTGACCATGAATAATTTTAACGACTTCAATAGCTAATGTTTTTTGCGCCAGACGTAAACTGGGATTCTGTTCGTGCTCCCCAGCGACGCTTTCAATTTCCTCTTTGCTTAAAAAGGTGAAAACCTTTAAATAGCGGATGGCGTCAACATCACTGACGTTAATAAAATACTGGTATAGTTTGTAAGGACTCGTGATTTCGGGATCAAGATACAATGCTCCACCTTCAGATTTTCCAAACTTCCGTCCCGTGGAATCGACGATTAAATGGCTGGTCATCACGCCGACTTTAACTTCACTGCCTTCGACTTTACGAATTAATTCAAGACCGCTTGTTAAATTGCCCCATTGATCGCTGCCCCCGACTTGAATGCGGCAGTTATGTAAACGATATAACGTTAAAAAATCAATTGCCTGAAGAAGGTTATAAGAAAATTCGGTATATGAAATACCATTTTCGAGTCGACTCGCGATAATCTCTTTATTTAATAAATAATTAATCGGGAAATATTTTCCATAATCACGAAGGTAATCAAGCATGCTTAATTTGCTTAACCAATCATAGTTGTTGACAATTAGACCACGTTTAGCATCTTCGAGATTAATAAATCTCGCTAATTGTGAGCGAATGGCTTCAGTGTTCTTTTTAAGTTCATTTCCTTCTAATAAATTGCGTTCTTTAGATTTACCAGAAGGATCACCAATCATGCCAGTTGCTCCACCGACGACGGGAATGACGCGGTGCCCCGCTCTTTGAAGGCGCATCAAAAGCGAAATCATGACAAAATTACCTATATGCATTGAGACTGCGCTCGGGTCAAAACCACAATAAATTGTTTGCGGTGTCGAAAGAAGTTCACGAAGTTCCTTTTCATCAGAATAATTTTTGATTAAACCGCGATAATTTAGTTCATCAATAATATTAATCATTTGCGCTACTCCTTCGTGCTCTTGCGCGCCGTGTATGTTGATTCAAACTTATAAGCTTTTTCATTTAATTCGCCGTTTGATAAATCAATTAACATGTACATCGCCCGTTTTCCGACTTCTTGCATGTTAATGTAGAAGCTTGAAAGGTTTGGACGGATAATATCAGCATATTTCGTGCCGATGATAGACACAACTTCGACATCTTCCGGAACCTTCAAGCCTGAGTCGGTCGCGGCATTGATGATTGCTGCCCCAATTGAATCGCGATAGGCAATAAAAAAACCTTTGCGATGCTTTTTAAAATACTCCATAAAATCGAGATAAGTTCTCTCTGAAGAGTCGTCGACGTTAAAAATGCGATATGGCACTTTGATATCGTTATGAAAATCAATGAAAGTCTTTTCAATTCGCGCCAGAAGGCGGCCGGCATTGTGAACATGGAGGAAGACGGCAGGTTTCATGTCATTTTTCTCATAGCGAGCCTTCAACATGCGTTTAACGGCATGTTCATAACCAAAGTTTATACAACCAATTCGGTTGCCGGTAATTTTATTATTTATAACAATCGTGGGTACTGAATAGGAATTGATTTTTTCGATATCTTCTCGATCGAGTTGATCATCAAAAATAATGACTCCGTCAACGTGAGAAGTAATAACTTTTTCGACCATGGCTATCGCGTCACTTCTTGAATAAGAAGTCACAAAAAGAGTCAACACGAAGCCTTTTTCTTTCGCTACTTCCGTAATTCCATTAAGTAAGTTCGAAATATAAACATAATTAGCGGAAGGAATAACGATACCAACGTTTGTCGTCACATTAGTCGCTAGGGCCCGTGCTAAACCACTAGGTTTATAACCCAGTTTTTGAATGGTGGCTTCAACTTTAAGCCGAGTTTGTTCGGTAACGTTACCTTGTTTATTAATCACACGCGAAACAGTCGCTAACGAGACGCCGCTTACTTTCGCAACCTCATAAATCGTCACGCGATCTTTTAAATAATCCATCTTCTTATCTCCCATAACCTCTTCATAGTATATGAAAATATTTTCATAATCAATAATGATATTTTCATAAACAACGAATTAGTAAATCGGATAGGTGACTTTTTGTAGACGAGTAGAAGGAATATCACGGCGGCCCTCCTTGGCTTCCGGGCGGCCATCAAGGCGAACTAAATCGCCAGTAAATCCTACCGTTGTGTTATTAACAAAAGCCGTCCCTACTCCATACATATCGACAGGAACGCCTAGTTTGACCCATTCGGTAATTTTTGTTACATCAAAACTGCTAGAAACAATTATTTTAACATAGTTAAATCCTTCGTCATCAAGCGCCTTCCGCAGAGCAAAAATTAATTCTTTACACACTCCATGAGCGTTAAATCCAGATGTATCTTTGCCATCAAAGTAATGATCGATAAGGGCTTTAGAAGTATCGACTCTCACGGCCTTTAAGTCATCTTTTAAGTAACGCGCCAAAAGCAAAGAATCATGGACGACATTATTGTTATAATCGATTAAAGCTGTAACTTTTTCTTCCGGAAAAGCCTTGTGATACAAGGTTGCGGCTTGAATGATGTCTCCACCACACACCTGAATTAATGCATGTGGCATCGTGCCCATACCTTTTCCGCCCCACCAGTAACCTTGCGCATCTGTGCTTACTTTATTAATACCAGCGACATAAGTTGCATAGCCATCTCCTACTTGCGTTAAATAGTCATCTTGGCGATCAGCCATTGAAAAGCAAGGCGTGCCGTTTAACTTGCTAACGACACGGTTTACGTTCGTCGCGACGCTGCTTCGCCTCGCTAAAATTCCGTCAATCATGCTTTCAAGAAAACCAAAGTTTTCATATTTACCGGTAATTTTTAAAACTGGCTCGTTCGCCGCCACAATATCACCGTCCTGCAAAGCTTCGACAATTAAGCTTTGCGGTTCGAGGGCAAAGGTATGAAGAAGAGCAATGACTTCGTCAATTCCACATACCATCGCTTCTTCTGTTCTTTGAAAGAATTGCATTGTAACGATGTGATCAGAATTAAATTGCTTAACGATGTCACGGGCTTTTAAAAAGTAATTAGCGGCATAAAAACCACTTCTTAAACGTTCGTCAAAACAAAATGTTTTGTTGGTAAGACGTGAGATTTTGCCTTGTTTTTTTAAAATGACTTCCAATTCCATAATTTACTCCTTCGCAAAGAAATCTTGGCCGATTTCCATGAATTCTTCAATAATAAAAACTTTATCTTCCTCATTTGAAGCATCGATATTTAAATCTTTGAATGTAGCGATTTTGCCTTCAAAATACATGCCATCAATTGTTTCAACATTCACCGTTTGACCATTAAAAAGGATCGTATCAGCAAGAGCGATAACAACTAAGGCATTTTCTATGACTTCTAAATGAGCGATTTTGGTATAAATAACGCGTGATCCAATATCGACTTTAGCAATGCGAAAATCTTTTTCGTCATTATTAATAATTTCAAGTACTTGTCCGACAATAAAACCTGAGTTAGTTTGTTCAGGAAGCGGATCAACTTCTGCGTTTTTTAAGATATGATTAATGACTTGCAAGAACTCTTGTGCCGGATTTACAATCATTCCTTTAGCCTTTATACGCACGATTTGGGAGATGTTGAAGATATTGATTCCAATTAATTCATCACCACTATAAATTAGTGCAATTTCATTTCTTTTTTCGGCGCGGTCTGTTCTTTTTTGATTGTTAAAAACAATCATCAAGATATCACCAATCGCGTGATAATCATAAAATAGCCGATACATACTAACGTCTCATCTCTTTCAAACTCAACAGTTTTTCATTATCAAAATTATGCAAAATATGAAGGAGAGACTTTCTGGCTGCTAAATAATCATCGACATCAATAATCGAGCTCGGTGAATGAATCCCTCGCGCGCAGATGCAATGTGTCAAGGTTAATGTGCCTGTGTTAGCCTTATGAATAATGCCGGCATCAGTGCCACCTGGGGAATCGAAATATTGATATTTTACTCCTGCTTCCTGACATGCATTTATTTGCATATCCAGTAGTTCAGGAAAAGCAATCATGGAACGGTCGAAATAGCGAATCAGAACCCCTTCTCCGAGATGTCCATATTCATCTTTTTTCTCACCGAAATCTCGCGCCGGCGAACAATCCAAAACAATTGCAAAATCTGGCTTTATCAATTGCGCCGCTGTTTGGGCACCGCGAAGTCCGACTTCTTCTTGAACACTCGCACCAATATATAAATCATAAGGAAGATTTTCATTGACTAATTCGTCGAGAATATCAAGTATTAAAGCGACACCATAGCGATTATCAAAAGCTTTTGCCAGCAGTCTTTGACCGTTATTGAGAACTTTGAAATCACCCAAAACAACAATCGAATCGCCTATGGCGACTCCGGCATTTATTGCTTCATCTTTTGAAGTGAAGCCAAAATCAAAAAGAAGTTCTTCGATGTAGCGTTCTTCTTTCTCGTCTTTTTCTTTTTTTAGATGAGGGGGGATTGAACTTATTGCTCCATAATATTTAGTTCCCCCTCTAGTTTTTAAACAAACGCGATGAGCGGCAAGTGTTTCTTTACTGTGACCACCGAGTGATGCGGTTTTTATTAATCCATTATCAAGAATATAAAGCAGCATAAAACCGATTTCGTCCATATGAGCCGATATCATTACTTTGGGAGCGTCGTCGGTTTTCGATTTTTTGTAAGCATACAAACTTCCGAGATTATCGCTTACTAATTGTAAGCCTTTATTTTCAAATTCTTTCTTTAGAAAGGCGCACACTTCATCTTCGGCTCCAGACACCGAAATCAGTTGCGTTGAGATTTCTAGTAAAGATAATTGTCGGTTCGTTAATTTCATAATTATTTTCTCCTTGCGACGATGCGATTGATGTTTTTGCCTTCACTGCGAAACTGTTTTTCATACTCGCTCATCGCATCATTGTCGTCTAGTTGTGAGTAATTATCAGTGTAGATAATTATTTCCAGGGGGCTGTCCTGAAAAGTGGTTAGCGAATACTCGTATAAGGTTTCATTATCGCTTTTAAAATAAACATATCCACCCTTATTAAGTATACGAGTATATTCTAACAACTTTGATGGAAATGTGAGGCGCCTTTTCTCATGTCTTTTTTTTGGCCACGGATCAGAAAAGTTTAAATATACCACCTGTAACATCTCATCGCGGCACAAAGGCAAAACTTTGGCCACGTCTTCAACAATTATACGGACATTAACTAGTTTTTTTTCGACA
>JBAYBO010000003.1:0-41957 GCA_041669225.1 Bacilli bacterium
ACGAATATTCTAAATGATACTCATCAAGTAATGTCTGGCTGCCAACAGGTTGAGCCGTTTTGATGAAGTGGTCGACTATTAATTTAAGTATTTTATCGTGCCTGTTCATTTTGTTTCCTTGTTTAGCACTTTTATCTGCTGAGTGCTAACTATATTATATAGAGTCTCTTGGCACTGTCAAGTATTAAGTGCTAAAAAATAGGAAAAAGAAAAACCACATAAATGTGGTTGGCTGCGAAAAATAATGATTAACGACGACGATAATCAACAACTACCGTCTCGGTAATCCGATCAAAAATGGTACGTTCGGTGTGAACAGAAATCATATAGACAGCATTGACGAGTACCATTGGCATAACTCCAATTGTCACACCGCGAAGAAAGGCATCGCGCCCGGTTAAAGGGATGCGGTTCGGATGCATGATTTTAATACCCATAATCAAAGAACCAAAGGTGTAACCTTTAGAAATAATTAAAAAGAAAAAGGTGAAGATGATGAAGAGCAGATATGAAGCTATTTCAACGCCGAGCACATAGAAGTACAAAGGTAAGTCGAAATTGACGGGCATATGGAAATATAAAACGATGGCCGTGGCAAACGGAGGAGCGAAAGCCAGTAATAGGTCAATTAGATAAGCGATGATGCGTTTTTCGTAGCGAGCAATTTCCATAACTATATTATTGTAAGCAAAATTCGATCTAAAATCATCATTCCATCGTCAGAAAGATGAATTTTCTCATTTGATTTAATTATTAAACCGTCTTGAAGCGCTTGTTGCAAACTATTTAATCTCATTTGAAGGAGTTCGTTTCCATAGCGCTTTTCGTACTCTTTTAGCAAAAAACCGTCTTCTAATCGTAGATTAAGCATCCAGAAGTATTTTTCGTCTTCTTCGATGCTAATAATTTCTTCGATCTTCCGATACTTGCTGTTAAGATAATCATTCATACTTCTCGTATTATCGTATCTGATGCCGTTAACGAAACCGGATGCCCCGAGACCGATACCGTAATATTGTTCATTACGCCAGTAAGTTTGGTTATGGCGTGAACAAAATCCTGGTTTTGCAAAATTAGATACTTCGTAACGGACATAACCGTTATGGCGAAGTTCCTCAAGGATGATATCGTAATGTTTTCGTGAATTGTCTTCGTCTTGTTCCTTAACCCCTTTTAAAAAGAAAATCGTTCCGGGATGAATTGTCAGCGAATAGATGGAAAGGTGTTCAGGATTAAGCTTCAACAAGCGATTTATGTCTTTTCTAAGGATTGATTCGCTTTGCGAAGGAACCCCATAGATTAAGTCGAGATTAATATTATCAAAGCCAAATTTTCTAGCGGCTGCCACTGCATTTATTACGTCGAGATAATTATGTTGGCGGTTTAGACTCTTGAGAATTTGATCATCCGTGGACTGAACTCCGATCGACAAGCGAGTAACTCCGTATTTTTTCATGACCGCAAGCTTTAGGTCATTCAGATTTTCGACATTAAGTTCGATGCTAAATTCGCCATTATCTACAAGTAAGGGCTGTACTTTTTCTAGAAGTCTTGTCAATAAAGATATGTTTAAAGAACTCGGAGTACCACCGCCAATATAAATTGTTTCAACTTTGTCGATACAATACGAGTCAAGTTCTAAAAAAAGTTGTTTAAGATAAGAAAAAGCCATTTTCTCGTCATAAAGCATCTTTGGGAAGTCGCAATAATGACAAAGATGATGGCAAAAAGGAATATGAATGTATAAAGATTTAATCGTTTGGTTTATCTTTTTCGGATTCGGGATCTTTTTCATGAGTGGCCTTAGCCATTTCCTCTTGAATCTTTTCGTCTTCAATTGGTTCTAGGACACGCTTTAGTTCTTCTTCAATCGCCTTTTCTTCGTCGATTGGTTCATCATCTTTACTTTGTAAACCCTTAATATGCTTCTTTGCGAAGATGACGCCGAGAACAACTAAACCAAAAAAACCAAGAAGTGAAAAGAGAATGACGGGTGTTTCCCATCCGGTTGATGCTAGGTTGATAAGTAAATGTTCCATGGTTGAGGCCTCTATTTATTTTTTACTGGAGTGTAAACAAATTTGTTTTTAACATTCTCACGACGATAATAACCGAGTTGCGCTAAATTGTCCATCGAAGTTCTTGCGGTTTCATAGACAACATCCATTTCTTTTTTATACATTGATATCGTATAGTATTTCCCCAAAGTACGATGGCGGGCATAAAATTCGGCTTGTTTAGGGCGAAGCAAGGGATTCGATTCCAACAAGTTCTTAATAACACTGCGCACATCTTCTTCCTTAGGAAGTTCGATAGGTTGTGGTACAACTACAACATCAGCCGGGTGGACCTTTTCAACTTTGGGGGTCGGTTTTGGTTTTTCTTCAAGGGCTGGTTTTACCTCTTCTTTGGGTTCGCTCTCGGACTTTAGCACGGATGCCTCGCCATCAAGGGAGCGGAATTCTCTTTTGACTTCGCTCATCTTGACTTGTGTGATTAAATCAAGGAAATCCTGAACTTCGTTTAGAATAAGATCAAGAATCGCTAGAAGAGCATAAGTTAAATCATTTGTTTTTTGAACTTCGAGAAAAATCTTGCGGAAGTTTTCGTTTCGCAAAGCGAATAACGCCTCAAGAGGTAAGAAAGCACTAACATCACCAATGTCGTTATGAGCTAAAATGCTTTTCATTAAGAGTAAAGCGATATCTTCGTTGTGATTATCAAAGGGCTTGACGTAATCGATGAAATAATAAGCAGCCACTATTTTTACAAGAAAACTGATTTCACTATTGTTGATAAAATCAAGGAGATCGTTCATCAAGAATTCAATCGTGGCTGCCGGAGCAAAATCATATTCTTTACCGATAATCGTTTGATTGGGGCGCGCATAGTCCTTTTCGCGATAAAAGCTGACTAATTCGTCTTCGCCTTTAATTCGTGCCAAAAAGTCGGCGAGAAAATTTTCATCGATTGGATCATGATGATATTGTTCAAAGTGTCTGAGCGTCTTGTAATAATCAGCTAAACTCTTGTGAGCAGAATTAAAATTCTGATTAGTAATAATCGCCATGATGTCGACATCGGTTGCTACAATATTATTTTTTTGAGCGAGATAGGAAAGTATTTTTCGGTAACTCTCTTTTTGAATCGAGACTCTTTCTAAATCATCACGATCGATTTGACCAAATTGGCTCATGGCCCGAGCAAATTTACGTTCAAGGCTCGTAATTTTATCGGTGATGTTAGGTGTAAAAGTCACACGGAAAGGACGTTTGGCAATATCTCTTAGAGATAATAAACGACTAAATCGGCTGCGATATTCTTCGATATTGCGCCAAATAGAGTCGATTAAACTTGTGTTTAAAGCACGCATAACATCACTTCTTGTTGCGTATGTTTCATCCGTGAAACGAATTGATAAATCTGAATTTCCCATAATTACATCCTCGCCTTTATCTTATAAGGATAGAAAAAAATGGTCAAGATAATTTACTAAAAATATACTAAACTTATGCTAAATTATTCATCATCTATAGATAATATCGTCATGAAGGCTTCTTGAGGGACTTCGACATTACCGATCGTCTTCATCCGTTTCTTACCTTCTTTTTGCTTATCGAGGAGCTTGCGTTTGCGGCTAATATCGCCACCATAGCACTTGGCCAAAACGTCTTTACGGACCGCTTTGACGTCAGCTCTGGCAATTACTTTGCCGTTAATGGCAGCTTGAACCGGTATTTCAAATTGTTGACGAGGGATAATGCTTTTCAGTTTTCTGACAATCGCGTTGCCACGTGTGTATGAGGAGGTGCGATGGATGATGCTGGTAAGAGCGTCAACGACGTTGCCATTAAGGAGAATATCAAGTTTAACTAGGTTTGAGACTTTATAATCGCTTAGTGAATAATCAAACGAAGCATAACCGCGCGTAAAGCTTTTTAGGTTATCAAAGACATTATAAATAATTTCTAATAGCGGTAACTCGTAGTTTAGAATCATTCTTGTATCATCAAAATATTCGAGATCTTTATAAATACCACGCTTTTCTTGACATAGTTCCATGATTGGCCCGATATATTCTTTTGGTGTCATGATGGCGGCTTTGACATAAGGTTCTTCAATTGATTCGATTAAAGTTGGTTCTGGGAGCTTTGAAGGGTTATCTAGGTTGATAGTCGAGCCATCAGTCAGGTTGATGCGATAAACGACGCTAGGAGCCGTTAAAATGAGATTTAGATCATATTCGCGTTCAAGTCTCTCCTGAACGACATCCATATGAAGAAGTCCAAGGAAGCCACAACGAAAACCAAAACCGAGAGCTTGTGAGGTTTCCGGTTCGAATACTAACGATGAATCGTTAAGTGTCAATTTTTCTAAGGCATCTTTTAAATCAAGGTATTTTTTACTTTCCACCGGATATAAACCGCAGTATACCATCGGATTAATACGCCGATAGCCTGGTAGAGCCTCTTTGGCCGGATGATCAACTAAAGTAATTGTATCACCGGGAAAAATATCTTTAATGTCTTTGATTTGAGCGGCAATGTAACCAACTTGCCCAGTATACAATTTGTCGGTTTTTACTTCGTAAGGAGCGTGAAATCCGACTTCAGTCACCAAATATTCCTTGCCAGTTGCCATCAGGCGAATGCGATCGCCGACTTTCGTCTGCCCGTTTTTAACTCTTACAAGGGTAATGACACCCCGATATGAATCGTAATATGAATCAAAAATGAGCGCTTGAAGAGGCGCATTATTATCGCCGATTGGTGCAGGTATATGCTTAACGATCGCTTCGAGAACATCTTTGATGCCCTGTCCTGTTTTGGCCGAAATTTTCAAAGCGTCGCCGATGGGAATGCCAATACGATTCTTGATTTCATCAAGCGCCAGTTCAGGCATCGCGCTTGGTAAGTCGATTTTATTCACGACAGGAATAATTGTTAAATCATTGTCCACTGCTAAATAAACATTAGCGAGTGTCTGCGCTTCAACTCCTTGTGTGGCATCGACGACTAAAAGGCAGCCTTCGCAAGCCGCTAATGAACGCGATACTTCGTATGTGAAGTCAACGTGCCCAGGAGTGTCGATGAGGTTAAAGTCATAAGTAATCCCATCATCAGCTTTATATTTAAGCGAAACAGCGTTGAGTTTAATGGTGATACCACGTTCGCGTTCAAGATCCATATTATCGAGTAATTGTTCTTTCATCTGCCGCTTTTCAATCGTATTGGTCAATTCTAAAATACGATCGGCGAGAGTTGATTTCCCATGGTCGATGTGGGCGATGATTGAGAAGTTGCGGATGCGGCTTTGATCGTATGTCATATTTTCTCTTCCGTGTTATTATAGCAAGAAGTTATAAAACTTCATGCTTTTTTCCAAAAAGATTCGATGCTTATAGCCATATCCTCTGGTGAGATAACAACATCATAGTGTGACCACTCATGTTTAAAGAGTACTCGATAACGAGCATTAAGGAAGCGATCATCAATTAATAAAGCCATGCCGCGATCTTTTTCGCTTCTAATCACTCGACCTACCGCCTGCATGACGCGATTCATTCCGGGATTAACATAGGCATATTCATAACCCTGCTGACCACGCTGATCAAAATAGTCGCGAATCAAATCGCGTTCAAAACCTATCTGCGGCAAACCGACACCAATAATAACAACGCCAATTAAGCGGTCATCGACTAAGTCGATACCTTCGCCAAATACTCCGCCGACGACAACGACGCCGATTGTTGTTTTTGTTGGATTAAGTTGAAATCTTTCGAGAAATTTTTCTTTCTCGATATCATCCATTTCGCGATTTTGAACAAAGACATCACAATCAGGCGGAAACTCAAGAAGATTAACCAATTCAGCTAAATAAGCATGACTTGGAGCATAAATTAAATAATTGCCCACTTTATGGGAAACAAAATTTTCGATATAGTGGGCTACCACTTGATAAGTTTCACCACGGTTTTTATATTTTACCGAAACCGTTGGAGCAATCATTAATAAAAGGTTGTTAGCGTCAAAAGGTGATGGAAGAAGTAAAACCGGATCTTCTTTTCTGCCACCGATTATATCGACATAGTATTCATGAGGAGAGAGGGTGGCCGAGAAAAGAATTCGCCCTTTAACCTGAGTTAAACTCCTCGCAAGATGGCGACTGGGATCAAGACAGAAAATACTGATTTCAACGATTTTATCGTCAGTCCTCGTAACAAATAAAGTAAAACTATCGTCGACAAATTCAAAGATTTTCAAGAAACGATTAATGTCGAGAAAGAATTGACGGAAGGCTTCATCGACATAAGAATGGTGGTTGCGGTTAATATCTTGAGCAGCAAGCAGAAAGGCTTCCAAGGCACGAATTGTCTTTGAATCAAAATATTCGAGTACCGTTTCGCCAATCGGACTTGTTTCTTTAATTTCCTTAAATAGCTTCGCAATTCGCTTGATGGCGTTTTTCATTTTTTTGTGATCGAGTTTGCGAATGGCTTTACGCGCTTTTTCAAAGGCAAACGAATCAATCGATGCGCTATACATATCGCGACCACGGTCGACAAGGTTATGCGCTTCATCGACTAAAACAAGCATGTTTGAAGCATCATTATCAAAATAACGACGGAAATAGACTAATGGGTCGAACAGGTAGTTATAATCGCAAATGATGATATCGACATAAAGTGATAAATCAAGCTGCATTTCAAACGGGCAAATATGATGAGCGGCAGCGATGCGGCTGATGCGGCTGGGATCAAAGGCATCATAGCGAGTCAAAGACTTAGTCATGACATCGCGGATTTTGGTGTAATAGTCCTTGGCAAACGGGCATTCATCGGGATTGCAGGCTTTGCCTGGACAAAAGCATATTTTATCTTTTGCCGTCACGACGACTTCAGTGAGTTTAACACCTTTTGATTTCATGAGTTCGACCGCTTGGCGTGCCGCTTCCTTACCGGAATTTTTCGCCGTCAGATAAAAAATCTTTTCGTTAACGCCATCACTAAACGAGCGAACGAAAGGATAAAGAGTTGAAATCGTTTTGCCGATTCCAGTTGGGGCCTCGGCAAAAAGCGTGCCACCATTTTTAGCAATTCCGTAAGCGTACTTAGCTAACTCTCTTTGTCCCTTGCGAAAGTTTAAAAAGGGGAAGTTAAGGGTGCCTGATGTTTCATTTCGTTTTTCAAGTCGCCGCACAATAATACTATAAAAATCAAGATATGACTGAATATACGAAGTGACTTTTTGCTCAAGTTCTTCACGGCTAAAAACATAGTTTTTGACCATCCTATCATCTTTGGTTTGATGAATATAAGTCAGACGAACACCGACGCTATCAAGGTTTTTTTCTTTAGCATACATCAGGGCATAACACTGGGCTTGACCAACATGCCATGCCTCTTGGGCAGTGTGATAATCCTTAAGCTCAACAACGGTCGACTTGATTTCATCAATAACCGCGAAATCGCCATCGACGATAATTCCGTCCGCTCGTCCTTCAAGAAAAATAGTATATCCATCGACATAAAAAGTTCCACCCAGCAAATACTCGGATAAATAATTGCTGGCTTGTTTGCTTTGATAAAAGGCATGAATGCGTGTTCCTTCATTCATGGAACTACGATTAAAAATGCGATTATCGATATCACCTGTTCTTAAGACGAAATCAACAAGTTGATGAACCGATAATTTAAGGCGTTTCTCCATACTAATTTAAGAGTGATCCCAGCAGATTTTTTTGTCCATTAATGAAATCTTTATAATATAGTCTTTTCCGGCCTTCAAGTTGGACATCGAGCAAGGCGATCTGACCATCGTTTAACTGGACGATGATACCACCATTTGTCGACACGATTAAACCAATTTCTCCACTTACTTCCGAAGAACGATATTCAGCTTGATAGATTTTCAATTTCTGAGAATTAAGCAATAAAAAAGCACCGGGATGATCACTTAATGCTCGAATATAATTAAGCATGTCTTTAACTGAGAGATTAATGTCCAGTTTCTCGTCTTCTGGTTTTATTTTATTGGCAAAAGTCACGAGGCTTTCGTCTTGGATTTCACCCGGTAGATTGCCTTCGAGATAAAGAGGCAATTTTTCACGAATCAATCTTGCCGCAGCATGAGCCATTTTCAGCGATAAGGTTGAGTAATTATCGTCATCATTTATCGTAACATACGCTTTAGCGTACATCCTACCGGCATCCATCTTATCAATCATCTCCATTAACGTGATACCAGTCTCGGTTTCACCTGCCATAATCGCTCTTTGGATCGGTGCGGCTCCGCGGTATCTTGGCAAGATTGAACCATGAAGATTTAAGCAGCCTAAACGAGGAATATCAAGAAGTCCTTGTGGAATAATTTGACCATAGGCGAAAGTGATAATTAAATCGGGATTAAGTGCTTTAACAAACTCATAATCAAGACGAATCTTTTCGGGTTGAAAGACAGGAATGTTATATTTTTCCGCCACGACTTTGGTCGGAACTTTAGTCATGACATTTTTTCTTCCGAGTGGGGAATCACCTTGGGCGATTAAACCGACAAAGTGATAACCTTCATCAATCATATTTTGGAAAACGAAGGCCGCGATGTCGGGCGTCCCCATAAAAACGAGTCGTAATTGTGATTTTTTCATGAAAGTACCTCTTATCGTTTCGTTTGTTATACTGAATCGATTAATATAGTATTATAAACATTAAAGGAGACCTTAACAATGATTTACAATCATATCACGGATTTAATCGGCAACACTCCTCATCTTAAATTGCCGTCGATAAACAATAATGAACTATACGTAAAATTAGAGATGTTTAATCCTGGCGGTTCTGTTAAAGACCGCATTGCTTTGAGTATGGTCGATGATTTGCTAGAACAGGGACTATTAACAAGGATGAGCAAAGTCGTCGAAGCCACCTCCGGCAATACCGGCATCGGCTTGTCATTTGTTTTGGCCAGTAAAGGCATTTCGTTTACGGCCGTTATGCCTGAAAACATGTCGAAAGAACGCGTTGATTTGCTTCGTGCCTACGGCACAGAGATAATTTTAACTCCTGCCGCTTCAGGTATGTCAGGAGCGATTGCCAAAGCCAAAGAACTTGAGCAAGAGGGATATGTTTATATCGATCAATTCCGCAATTACGCTAATCCCGAAGCACATATGAAAACAACGGCCGAAGAAATACTCAAGGATTTTCCAAAACTTGATTATCTTGTTCTCGGCGTCGGAACCGGTGGAACCTTAACTGGTGTAGCCCGCATTATTCGCAAACAATATCCCGATTTAAAGATTATCGCCGTCGAACCAGAAGAATCTCGTGTCCTTCAAGGCTTTCCAAAAGGACCACATAAAATTCAAGGAATCGGCGCCGGTTTCGTTCCCCCGCTTCTGGAAACCAAAGAAGTTAACAGAATTATATCCGTATCAAGCCAAGACGCTGTGCATAAGGCGAAAGAATTAGCTCGTAAGGGCTTATTCCTCGGTATTTCAAGCGCGGCCGCGATTTTTGCTAGCGAAATAATTTCTTCCGAAGTAAAAAATGCTGTTATATTAACAGTGGCTCCCGATGGGGGAGCAAAATATATCTCCACAGGTGCTTATGAAAACTAAAAAAGAAAAACCAGAAAGCTATTATGCCTCAATTAAGCGCCGCGACCCGGCGGCTCGCAATAATGTTCAAATTTTTTTCTTATATCCTTCGGTCATCGCCGTTCGTTACCACCGCATCGCCCATTGGTTTTGGACAAAGCTCCATTTCAAGTTTTTCGGTGAATGGATTATGTGCATGGTTAAGTGCCGGACAGGCATTGAAATTCACCCAGCCGCCACAATCGGACGCAATTTCTTTATCGATCATGGTTCGGGAGTAGTGATTGGCGAAACAACAATTATTGGTGATAATGTAACGCTTTATCACCAAGTGACTTTAGGGGGCGTATCTTCTAAAAAAGGTAAGCGCCATCCAACCGTTGGCAATAACGTTGTTATCGGCGCGGGTGCCAAAGTGTTAGGTAATATAACAGTAGGAGATAATGCTAAAATTGGCGTTAATGCCGTCGTCCGTGCCGATGTCCCGCCGGACGTCAAAATAATAAAGTAATATACTTTAATTTATAATTATTTTAGAATGTATTGTGTTGTATGCGAAAGGAGCATGAACAATGTATTCTGATTATAGTAAAGTCAAACGATATTTTGCCTCGTTAGCCGAACTGCTAAAGACCGCACGAACGATGCAAGATATTTTTTTAATGTCGATCGATAAACACCGTAACGATACGGCCGTTTCTTATATTGATGATAAAAACAAAATCGTTAAGTATAACTATGAACAATATCGTACTCTCACTTTCAAATTAGCCTCAAAATTGGATCTCGTTCTCGCTGATATCCCCAAAAAAGAAATCATCGCCCTTAAAATTAAAAACTCCCCAACATGGATTCACATGTTTTGGGGCCTTTTAAGTTGTGGTTATCGCGTCTTACTTATTGATGCGCGCTTGCCGAAAGCCAATACCGAATTGCTACTAACGCAAGCAAACGCCAAAGCGATTGTCTGCGATGAAATTCACGAATATAACGTTCCACGTTTTACGAGTAATGAAATCGAAGAAAAAGAACCAAATTATAAATTTGCCGAAATGTGGGCTAATGAGGTTATATTTTGTTCAAGCGGTACGACCGGCGAAGCTAAAATGATGGTTTTCAATGGTAATAATTTATGCTATCAGATTTATGCCGCCTATGGTATGCCGGAAATAACCAAAGATATCATGCATCCTGGCACCATTAATATCATGGCACTTGTGCCATTCCACCACATTTTTGGTTTTGTCGCCGTCTTTTTATGGTATACATTTTTTGGCAAAAATATTATTTTTATCAAGAGTTTATCACCGGCCGAAGTATTGTCAACCGCGCAAAGATTAAGTGCCACTCATATTTATTGTGTCCCACTATTTTGGGACTCGTTAGCGCAAAATATTGTCCGCAAGGCTTCACTTGACGGACCTAAGAAATCAGCCTTGCTCGATAAGATGATTGCTTATAACACCCGCAAGATTTCGGCATTTGAAGCCGGCCTTGCCGCAACTCCAATCGTTTCCACAGCCGTCCAAAAAAATATTTTTGGCACGAAAGTTAAATATTGTATTTCAGGCGGCGGTTATATTTCTGAAAAAACCATGAATATCATTAACGGTATTGGTTACCCGCTTTACAACGGTTACGGAATGACGGAAATTGGTATTACGAGCGTTGAGTTATCACCGAAAGTCGAAAACCGTCTCAAAAGTTCGATTGGCCGACCGCTTGAAGGTATTACCTACAAGATTGATCCGACTGATGAAAAAGTAAGCGGACCGAATCTTGGCGAGCTACTTGTTAAATCAAATATCACACATGTCCGCGAAATCGTCGGCGGTGTTGAGAAAAAACCTGACCTCGAAGATGGTTTTTTAAGAACCGGTGACATTGTCTTTCGTGATGGAAGCGGCAATTACTTTATTAAGGGTCGAATCAAAGACATCATCATTAATGCAAATGGCGAAAACGTCTATCCTGATGAAATTGAATCATATTTTAAATCGATTCCTCACGTCACCAACACTTGTGTTGTCGGTGTTCGCAAAGGTAAATCATCGGATGAAACGATTACTCTCATTCTCGAGGTTGATAACGAAATTTCAACCGAAGAGTTTGGCTCATTAAAAAGCAAAGTTCAAGAAGTTAATATCGGCCTTTCCAATGAAAAACAAGTCAAAGACGTGTTTATCATTAGAGATAAGCTACCAATTTCGAACAATTTGAAAGTTCGTCGCTTTCAAGTCAAAGACTTACTTAAACACAAACCCGAGTTTTTCCTTGATATGAACGAGAAAAAAGCTGTTAAAACATTTGAAGGCTTTGAACCAAGCATTGTTGAACCAATCGTTAAATCAGTTCGCGAAATCTTTTCACAAGTTTTACTCCTTCCAACTTTTCGAGTTGGCGATAGCGAGCACTGGGTTAACGAGCTGGGCGGCGATTCGATGAGCTACGTTCAACTAGTCGGTGAAATCGAAGACAGTTTTGGCATCAAAATTGCCGAAGAAAAATATGGTTTACTTATCTGTGTCAACGACTTCGCTGAGATGGTTTTAACGTATCGCGGCAAAAAAAGCAAATAACAATATTTATATTGTCTTAGCATATAGTATTTGATATAGTTTTAAGGGTTAAGAGGAAAGAAAATGGCACAAATTAAATCACAAATCAAACGTATTGGCACGAACGAGAAAGCTCGTATTCGCAACCAAGCTTTTCGCAGCAAAGTCAGAACCCAGATTAAAAAGTTCAACGTTGCCGTTGAAGCTAACGATGTTGTCAAAGCAAAAGAAGAATTAGCAAAGAGCATTTCTTTAATTGATCAAGCCGTCGGTAAAAAAGTCATTCACAAAAATGCTGCGGCTCGTCAAAAAAGTCACATCCAAACGTTATTTAATTCTTTACAAGCTTAAGCGAAATTAAGGATAAATAATTCAAATGCATAATAGCGGTCGATAAGACCGCTTTTTATGTTCAAGTCCAGTTGATACAAAGTATCAAGATTGCGGACAATTGCGTAACGGGATAATTTTTTTGAATCTTGAAGGGAATAGCGGATGCGAAACTCTGGCATTCCGAGAAGTCTGGCGATATTCGCAAGTGACTGACCTTGTGAATCTAAATAGCGAATTTGACTCATGAGGCGAAATTGATTGGCGAGCATTGAGACGAGGGTGATCGGTTCGACATTATTTGTTCGTAAATCAAAGAAGATATCAAGAGCCGAGGCTTTATCGCCACTAAGCAAGGCTTTCGTCATGGCAAAAATATTGCCTTCAAGTGGTTTAGCAACCATTAAGGTTACATCGATAAGATTAATGTGATTTTTATATAACATAAGTTTGTTGGCTTCATTAATGAAAGTATTTAAATCGCCGTTAACGCGATCAATTAATTCGCGAAGGGCGTCATTTTCAATGCTGGCTTTTTGACTGCGAAAATAAGATCTTCCGTATTCAAGCCATTTGCTGGAGTCTAATTCGGGGATAATTGTGACTTCGCCATACTTGCGAATCGCTTTTAAAACCTCGCTCTTCTCGTCCAAATTAATGCTATCAGCCACGAACACAAGGTCGACTTCATCACTCGGATTTTTGATAAACTCGACCATTGACTCGTATTTTTGCTCTTTGTCGATTTTGTTTTTACCTTTATCTTTAAATAAAAAATAGGGATTTTCGACGACAACAGCTTTACGAAGGGTGCCAATCGGAAGCATACTTGCTTCAAAAACGATATCCTCGGCTAAAACATCGCGTCCGTCGAGGGATGATAAATTAAAATCATCGATTGTTTGAAGACGTTCTTCAAGCAAACGGTTTAATTGCTTTTTGGTCATCGGCGACTGGGAACCGGCGATTAAATAAATCATTCTTCTTTGATTATATATCAAAAAAGGGATGAGGAGTATGAAATCGTTCCTTCAATATCCGTTCTTCTAATCACGACATCATATCGCATCAACAGGTTCACAACTTCATCATGGGGATGACCATAATAATTGTTTGCACCAACCGAGATAATCGCCTCTTGCGGTGTAATTTTGCGAATAAAACTTTCGCTCGTCGATGTTTTTGATCCATGATGACCAACTTTTAAATAATCAATATCGAGATTGGGATAGTCCTTGATGATTTCGTCTTCAATTTTAATTGACGCGTCACCCATCAAGAGCCATTTCTTGTTTAGTAAGGAGAAGTTTAGCACAAGTGATTTATCATTATCGTCGCTTGAATTACTCATATTGAGATTCGAAAGTGTGAGACGGCCGATGGATAAGGGGAAGGAACTCGCGTTATCTATCGTCCTTGCGACGGGGAAATTGCTTACTAAAGAAGGGGCTGCGCCTCGATGGTCAAAGTCGTCATGCGTCGTAATTAAATAATCAAGAGAATACACTTTTTTCTTTTTAAAGAAAGGAATGAGAACTTCACCTGCCATGTCGAAACTTTGACTTCCACCAGTATCGACCAATACGTTCTTTCCGTGCGATTGAATTAAGATTGCATCGCCTTGTCCAACATTTATAAAATGAATTGATTCGCCCGTATAATTCGTTATGGGAAGACTCGTCACAATCACAAGAGTTGCAAGGCCAATTGCCACCTTCTTAGCATCGAGTTTTCGAAAACCCTCTAAAAGATATGGCAGATAAAAATAAAGTCCGTAGTAAAGAAAATAAAAAATGAGTCTCGGTTCGCCAACAATCAAGACGATATCAATTTTGGCAAGCAGGACGTAAACATTTGTCAGAGTGGTTGACATAAATGCTAAAAACTTTATCATCGGCCACGTATAAAAAGAAAACGCTGCGACGAAAAAGAAGAAAGCATTGAGGGGCAGAGCAATATATTGAAAAACAATTTGCAAAAGGTGCAACTCGTAGCTCATTGAAAGATGAATAGGAACAAGAAACACAAAGATAAAAAGTCCCATCACCAACCGCCTTATTTTCCGATTAAAAGCACGAAGCGATGATCTTAACAATATTATCAAAATCGAAAGTCCAAAACCGAGCAAAAACGCCATTTGATAAGCATTGTGAAAATCGAAGGCTAATAAGCCAAGAGCGATAATAGAAATGAGTGTTAGATATGATCCTTTCTTTTTGAGTAAGTAGTCATTTACTATTCGTCCGCTATATGTTAAAAACAAGCGATGTGTCGATATTTTTTCAATACCCAGCAAGAAAAACGGTGACATTAGAATAAGGGTCAAAATTCGTGAAGTCCGCTCCGAAAATTTGAGTTTCAAAAAATACTCGAAAAAAGCCATTAATAAACGTAGATAAACACCACACATCGAAAAGAGGAATATGATGTTCATCGCATCGGCTCTCTTGATGATTTCGGCTTCATAATTTTTCCTTGAAAACAATAAGGTATCAATCGTGTCTCGGCTTGTCTCATCGAAGTTATTTAGAAACTCGTCTTTGCGATTATTTAGGCGCAGAGGATTAGTAAAAAGGACTTCGGTTTTGGAAGCCCTTAATTCGTAATAAATGCCTTTAGTGTTTAAATAAACCATGAAGTCAAAACGACTTTCATACGCTGTAAATGATAACTCTTCTAAATGTCCTTCAAGACGTACATAATCGCCGATTTCCCGTTTATTTTCCTTTTCTTGGACATAATATTTAAATACTCCGCTTTTGATTAGATAGTAGTTTGCTTTACTGGAGATAACAAATCCTTCGTATATCTCTTGAAAAGGAGGCGTCATATTATCGAATAAAGAAATCGCACATCCTATTCCTAAGCAACTGACAAAAATTAATAGTCCCTTCGTTTTGTGCCGAAAAATGGCAAAGCCACCAGATATGATGATCACGACGATTGCGGCTGCCAACGGAAGTTTTAAAAGCCATAGTCCAAGTAGAACGCCAATGAATAAGAATAAGGCGATCATACAGAACGAATCGTAATATAATTCTTAATCTTCTCGAACGTCGCGTTACCAATTCCCGAAACATTTTTAATGTCTTCGATCCGCTTAAATTCGTGATCGGCACGATAGGCAATAACAGCATCGGAAATAGCTGAACCAAACCCATTGACACTCATGAGCGTTTCCTTGTCATCGCTATTGATATTAACTTTGTTAATCGGTTCAATCGCACACACATCGCTCATGTCATATTTAGGGGCAATGTAAAAAGATTGATTGTTTTCGAGTAAATAGCTTAAATCAAAAGCTAGTGCGTCAGCGTTGCTCGTCACTCCTGAGGCCGCGTCAATCAAGTTTGAAAGGCTGGAATCGAGATCAAGAATATATGTACCTGGTTTGACGACTTCACCCGATACCGAAACGGTGAGCATTTCGTATACTTCCGCGGTATTAGTGATGTTTCCGCCCACTTCGGGATCAATGCTTTGCAAAATGACAATTAAGACAATCGCGGCGACGATGACGCCAATAATGATTTTAATCATAAATATCCTCCTACCGATTTATAAGCAGGAATGATTGGAGTTGTTCAAAACAATAAAAAAACGGAAGTTTCCTTCCGCTTTAAAAGATATTTAGCTGATTAGGCGTTATCGATGCGTAAGATTTCGACATCGTATGGCTTAGCCGTTTTTACTGTCACCATGTCGCCGACTTGCTTGCCGATAAGAGCACTACCTAACAAGGAATCGTTAGAGATGCGGTTAGTGAAAGGATCAGATTCGACTGTACCGACAATCGTGTACGTTTTTTCAGCGTTTAATCCTAAATCGCGAATATGGACTTTTGAGCCAATTGACACTGATTTAGAGTTCTTGGGTTTATCTTCGATGATTCTTGCGGTTGCTAAAATATCTTCGATTTGTTTAATCCGTCCTTCGACTTCAGATTGGCGGCTACGAGCCGCATCGTAATCGGCGTTTTCGCTTAAGTCGCCTTGAGAACGAGCAAAGGTTAGTTGTTCGATAACTTCCGGACGTTCGACGTCGATTAAATGACGAAGTTCTTCTTTGAGTTTTTTGACACCATCTTTGGTGAGAATTAATTTGTTGTCTACCATGTTATTTACCTCTTTAACAGCGAATTAGATTATAACAACATCATCCCTAGATTGCTACAATAAAAATAATGCTGCTTTTCTATATAAATAGAATCATCAAAATAATGCAACTATTATTCTTCTTGACCTTCAATATAGGAATCAAATACTTCTTCTAATTCTTCATATTCTTCATCACTATCGACTTCTTCAAGTGTTCCCTCGTCTGAGTAACGTAAAACTTGAACTTCATCATCTTTTGATTCCGGATCGAAAAAGAAGACGTATTTTTTGTGTCGTTCTGGGCTTTCATAGGTAAAGAGAATTTCGCGTTCATAGCGCTTTCCATCTTCGTCTTGAATTACGAGCTTTTTGTCTTGTTCATCCATGGTTTGTCCCTCATTTGTAAATATGATTCGAGTATGACGACCGCCGACATCTTATCGATGACAGCTTTGCGCTTTTTCCTTGATAAATCGGCTTCCAGCAAACGATTATTGGCAATGATGCTCGTCATGCGTTCGTCGATCATCGTAATCTTAAGATTACTTCTTTCGCTTAATAAGTCATCGCGAAAGCGAAGCGATGATTCCGACCGTTTCGAAGTCGCTCCCGACATATGAAGAGGTAGACCAATCGCCAACTCATCGACATCTTCTTTATCTAAAATATCTAAGACGTGCTGGCGAGCCTTTTTATAATTTCCTTCTTCAAACGTGTAGTTTTCATAGCCATGCGCGGCAATTAACAAACCATCGGTAATTGCAATACCGAGTGTTTTCGTGCCGAGATCTAAAGCGATAATCTTTTTCATTTGAGGGTTTCTTTGACTAATTCAAACGCTTTGTTTAGAGCTCCCAAATCTTTGCCTTGGCCTTGAGCCATTTCCGGACGTCCACCGCCCGAACCGCCGATGTGAGTACTAATTTCTTTAATAATATGTCCGGCTTTGATGCCGTCTTTTATGGCTTGGCCGCCGACAAAACTGACTAAAGAAACATTGTCGTCACTGCCACCGGCCAAAACAATCACATAATCATCATAGTGAACCTTAAGATTATCGCCGATTTTAACTAAGACCTCGCGTTTTAACAATGGTAAGTATTTAAAGATAACTTTATAGCCACCAAAAACAACAGTTGCATGACGAAGTGACTCAGCAGTCACGCTCACAATCTTGTCAATTAACTGCGCGTTTTCTTCTTTAAGTTGCTGTTCAAAGTTTAAAAGGGCGTGTAAACGATCATTTATTTCATGAATTGAATTGCCTCCAATTAATGTTTGAACATTGCGCAAAATTACTTCGCGCCGTTTTAATAATTGATAGGCTCCAAGCGAAGTGCGAGCCTGAATACGTCGCACGCCAGCGGCGATTGATTCTTCAAATTCAATGACAAAGAGACCGATTTCTTCAGTATTGTGAACGTGGGTGCCACCACAAAATTCCTGTGAGATATCGCCAAAGGCGACTACTCGCACTTCTTCACCGTATTTTTCGCTAAAGAAAGCCTTGGCTCCTGTTTTTTCCGCTTCTTTAATTGGTAAGACGCGAACATTAGAGTTTAAGGCTAAGGCAATTAATTCATTGACTTGTTTTTCGATTAGAAGAATTTGTTCATCACTAATTTTGGCATAATGAGAAAAATCAAATCGCAAATATTCATCAGAAACAAACGATCCTTGTTGGGTGATGTGTTCGCCTAAGACACTAACCAAGACGCTATGTAAAAGATGTGTGGCCGAATGATTGCGCATCGTTAGATGACGACGATTATGATCGATTTCCAGCGTTAATTCATCACCAAGGTGAATAGTTCCGTAACTAATGTTAACCTCGTGTAGGTGTTGCTTATTTGGCGCTTTACGCGTATTAAGGACACACGCTTCCGAGTCATTATTAAAAATACGACCTTGATCGCCAATTTGACCTCCGCTTTCAGCGTAAAAATTCGTCACATCAAAAGCAACTTCTCCTTCACCGTTTAATTCTTTAACTGCTTCTCCATTAGCAAAAAGGCCAATAACCTTTGCTTGAAGATCGCCGTCTTCATAACTGAAGCGGCTGGAAGCAACAAATTTTAGTAAGTCTTGATGTTGCTGTCCCATCCCGGAAGCGTCATTTCGCGCTTGGCGAGCTCTATCTTTTTGTTTATTCATTTCTCGTTCAAAACCAGCTAAATCAACCTTGACGTTACTTTCTTGGGCGATTTCAACGGTTAGTTCAACTGGAAAGCCGAATGTATCATATAGACGGAACGCCTCCTGACCACTAAGGATATCTTTGTCATTAAGCATCTCGCGAAGCATGCCTTCACCGCTTTTAAGTGTCTTTAAGAATTTTTCTTCTTCGGAACGAATACTTCTTTCAATGTAATCACGGCGTTTGCTTAACTCTGGATAAAAGTCTTTCATCATCTCGATAACCGTCGCCACGAGAGTAAATAAGAAAGGTTTGTCGATGCCGATTTTGCGACCAAAGCGCATGGCGCGTCTTAAGACGCGACGAAGAACATAGCCTCGACCTTCATTTGAAAAAGGCTCGCCATCGCTAAGAGCAAAGACAACTGTGCGAATATGATCAGCGATAACCCGGTAAGCAGTTAGGTTTTTTCCGCTATAAGGTTCACTTGCCAATTTTTCGGTTTCCTTAATTAAGGGATAAAACAAATCAGTTTCAAAATTCGTTGGTGTTTCTTGTAAAACGCAGGCGATGCGTTCAAGCCCCGCGCCGGTATCAATATTTTTGCTGGGCAATTCTTTATAGTCTTCGCGTTTAACGCCTTCAACTGCATTATATTGGGAGAAGACAATGCCCCATATTTCAATGTAACGATCATTTTCAAGATCATTAGCAAGTAATTTCACGCCTTGCTTTTTTGTGTCAAAGTTCTCACCACGATCAAAAAACACTTCGGTATTGGGACCGCTTGGGCCTTCGCCGATTTGCCAGAAGTTACCTTCTAGAGGAATTAAGTGATTGGCGTCAACACCGCACTTAATCCATATGTCACGAGTTTCTATATCAGTTGGTAAATAAGTAAAATATAGTTTATCTTTGGGCATGCCAAAATATTGATTTGAAGTTAATATCTCATAAGCCCATGGCAGCATTTCCGCGCGAAAGTAATCACCAATCGAAAAGTTACCGAGCATTTCAAAAAAAGTGTGATGTCGAGCCGTATAGCCGACATTTTCAATATCGTTCGTGCGAATTGATTTCTGAACATTGACAATTCGTCTTGACGGAGGAATTTCACTGCCATCAAAATATTTTTTAAGTCCAGCCACACCGGAATTAATCCATAACAGGGTTGGGTCCTTATAAGGAATGAGTGAAGCACCCTTTTCAAGCTTATGACCGCGTGCTTCAAAGAAGTTGATCCAAATCTTGCGAATTTCATTGCCAGTTAGTTTTTTCATGGTCTGTTCCTCTAAACAAATAAAAATCGTCCCTAAGGAACGATTAACTCGCGGTACCATCCTTATTCATTATTGATAATGCACTCAATTAGGCTTTAACGCAGCCAACGGCGGGGATTAATCGCTTCAGAGGAGTGGCACGCTGCAAAGCTTAGTTCCTCTATTGAATGTAGTAAATATACCATATTTAATCAACCTTTCAAATGATTTAGACGAAAAATATTTTAGATTTCTCTTTTCATAATATGGGATTGTGGCTATAATTCAATTCATAAAAGGGACCAAGCTAGAAAAAATTATGAAAACCGCAAATCACAATTTAACCTTACAAAAGTCCTATTTTTCTTATTATTACTATTATTACTTAGGAATCGTTTTCCAATCCCGTTAAGTATTATCAGTGATAATAGCCGGTGGAAGACGAGCAATCGTGAACACCTGGCAAAATTATATGCATAAAGAAACTCAGGTGTTCGCCACCTGAGTTTTATTTCATAAAGGAGAGAAAAAATGAAAGTGAAACGCCTACTACTCGCCGCTCTTGCGGCCACATCGATGATCGCCGTTACCGCTTGTGATGGTGACGTTGTGCAAATCGGAATTCTAAAATTTATTAACATCGCGCCGCTTAATTCAGCCCAGGAAGGCTTTGTCAGTGCTCTTGATGAAGCGGGAATCAATTACAAATTAAGCCTTAAGGATGCCAATGCGGATGGTAACCTTGTCTCCTCATCGGCTCTGACGCTAATCGGCGAAAGCGATTTAGTCTTAGGAATCGCCACCCCCGCTGCCAGCGGCTTACTATCAGCTCGGGCAATTAAAGGCAATGATGTCCCAATTCTTTTTACGGCTGTGACCGATCCCGTCTTTTCAGGATTAATGACTGATGCGAATGCTCCCGATAACAATATCAGTGGCACAAGCGACATGAATCCAGTTCGCGAACAAATCGAATTATTCACGAAACTAGGATTAAACATCGATAAAATCGGTATGATTTACTGTTCAACTGAAACAAATTCCGTTATTCAGAAAGATTTAGCTGCCGCTGCCGCAACTGAGTTTGATCTTGATTTTGTCTTTGAAACATTTACCACGACCGATCAAGTCGCCGCGGCAATGGATACGTTAATCGAAGCAGGAATCGATGGTTTATACACACCGACTGACTCAACACTTGTTTCGGCTTACTCAACCGTTAAAGCCAAGGCCGATGCCGCTAATCTTCCGATTATCGCCGGCGAAGAAGCTTGTCTTGACTTAGGGGCCGTTGCCACTTTGAGCATTAACTACTTTGATCTTGGACGCATCACTGGGGAAATGGCTGTTGAATTCCTTAATGGAAAAGCAATGAGTGAGCTTCCGGTTCGTCACGTTGAAGATATGCCATTAATTCTTCATGTCGATAACGCCGCCGGAATCGGTTTAACATTTCCAGCAGATTTGCTTGAAGAAGCTGACGAAGTCATTGATAATTAGATAGAAATAATGAATATTATCTACAACATCTTTACTAATTCGCTGAATTTAGGCCTGATTTATGCCTTATTAGGCATCGGAGTTTATATTGCCTATCGCGTTTTAGACATAGCTGATTTAGGAGCCGAGGGCGTTTTTCCTCTCGGTGGGGCCATCACTGTTCTGATGATTGTGCTTGGCGTTCCGCCCGTTGTCGCGGTTCTAATCGCTTTTATTGCCGGCGGAGTTATGGGATTGCTTACTGGTGTATTACATACCAAGCTACGCATTCCCTCGCTGCTTGCCGGAATTATTACAATGGTCATGTGTGTGCCTCTTGCTCAACTCTTAAATGGAATTACTAATTCCTTTCAAAGTTATAGCCAACCCGGAGATTTTGTCGGTTCGGTGACGGTCATTAATATGTCGACGATTTTTACCTTCTTTCGTGGATTAATTGGCGAATGGGGTTATATTGTCGCTAGCGTCATCGTGATCGGTCTGATCATCACTTTGCTTTATTGGTTTTTTGGCACTGAACTCGGCATTACCATTCGGGCGACCGGAAAAAATAAAATTATGAGCCGAGCCCAAGGCATTAACACTGATAGCCGCGTCATTATGGGCTTGATGATAAGTAATGCCATCGTGGCCATGAGCGGTTCACTTTTCTCGCAATTCATGTTGACGTCAAACTCGACATTTGGTCAGGGAACAATTGTGATTGCTTTAGCAAGTATTCTTCTTGGCGAAGCACTTATGTTCTTTAAGAAATCAAATTTCGCCATATCTTTATTAGGCGTCTTTGCCGGTTCATTTGTCTATCAGCTGATTATTAATCTGGCGATGCGTTTATTAAACGACAATGGTTACTTAAAACTTATTCAGGCTATCCTGTTTATTCTCATTCTTTGTATACCCTTGTTTAAAAAGAATTATGCCAACATGAAAAAGAAAATTAAATCGCGGAGGGATGCTCATGCTTAATATTATTAATCTTGACAAGACCTTCGTTCTCGACGGCCAGGAAAGCAATAAGAAACACGCGATTAATCATCTCGACTTAACGATTGATGAAGGTGATTTTATCTCGATTATCGGTTCCAACGGTTCTGGCAAGTCGACGCTGTTAAACTTAATCGCTGGTTCAATAGAACCTGATGAAGGCAGTATTATCCTTGATGGTCAAAATATCGTTCCTTATAAAAACCATTACCGCTCACGCTTTATCGGCCGTGTTTTTCAAGATCCGATGATCGGTACAATCGGCGATATGATGGTCGAAGAAAATATGTTCCTAGCTAATCGCCGCGGACAAAAAGCAACTTTGAGCTGGGGTTTAAAGAAAAAGCAGAAAACGTATTTTGAAAACCTCCTTGCTCCATTGGGATTAGGTTTAGAAACGCGGCTTGGCGAACGGATGAAAAATCTGTCGGGCGGACAACGCCAGTCAATTACTTTGACGATGGCGACGATGAATAGTCCCCGTTTGCTTCTCCTTGACGAACACACCGCCGCTCTTGATCCGGAAACAGCTAAAATTGTGATGCGCATTACTAATGATATTGTTCGTCAAGCCAACTTAACAACGATTATGGTTACGCATAATATGCGTGATGCCATCCGTTACGGAAATCGCTTGATTATGATGGCCGACGGCAAAATCATTTTTGATTGCCGTGACGAGGAAAAGAACAAACTAACCGTCGAAGAACTAATCAAGAAGTTTAGCGAAAAAACCGGTGATGTTTTACCAGATACCGTTATCTTAAATAAATAATTTATTTGTCAATTCGTTTGTTGTCGCGGTAAACTTCACTAATCAAGCCGCCGCCAACCATTAATGAGCCATCGTAAAAGACAGCCGCCTGGCCCGTCGCGATGGCTTTTTGTCTATTTGTAAATGTAACCTTTAAAGTGTCTTCATTAAGTTTTTCGATATAAACATCAACATCAGAAGAACGATAACGAAATTTCGCTTTTACATGCTTTTTATCCAATGCATAACTTTCATATTCGTTAAGGCGTGTGACGAGGCAATAATCGGACAATAGCTGAGAGTTATCGCTTCCGCTGGTGACATAAACAATATTTTTGATGACATCCTTTTTAACGACATACCAGCCTTCCGCTTGTTGATTGGGAATGCCTCCAATCCCCAAACCGCGATGCTGACCGATCGTGTAATACATCGCCCCGGAATGGGCGCCAATAATTTGTCCTGTTGATATATCAACGATATCACCCTTTTGGGCAGGCAAATAGTTATGCAGGAATTGTTTAAAATGTCGTTCACCAATGAAACATATGCCGGTCGAATCCTTTTTTGTGGCAATCGAAAGATGCAATTTTTGAGCGATTATGCGCACTTCATCTTTTGTCAGTTCTCCCAAGGGGAACAAACAAGCTTCGATTTGCTGTTCATTAAGCTGAGAAAGAAAATATGTTTGGTCTTTATTGAAATCTTTGGCTTTGGCTAAGTAGAAGTGACCGTCTTCCTTTACGCGTTTTGCATAGTGACCCATCGCGATTAAAGAACAGTCATTTTGCAATGCAAATTGATAAAAAACATCAAACTTAATAAACTTGTTACAAAACACATCAGGATTAGGTGTTCTGCCCGCTTGATATTCATCTAAGAAATAAGTGAAAACATCGTTCCAATACTCTTTGACAAAATCAATGCGAAGCAAGGGAATGTCTAAACTTTTGGCGACGCTTAAAGCGTCTTCATAGTCCTTTTCCTGTGGACATTGATCATCATCGATGGTCGGATTTCCAAGGTAGTCGTTATTGGCCATTGCATCCCAGTTGCGCATAAAACAGGCGATGACTTCATAGCCTTGCTCTTTGAGCAAATAGGCGGCGACCGCCGAATCAACACCGCCGGAAAGACCGAGCATAACACGCTTTTTCATTATTTAATTAAATCCTTTGAATCAAGAATTAAAGTAAAAGGTCCATCATTAGTCAAATTGACTTCCATGTCGGCTCCAAATACTCCTTGGCTGACATCAGGATAAACCGCCTTTAAAGTGGCGATAAATATATCAAATAAAACACTTGCCTTAGCAGGAGCTAGTGCTTTTGTAAATGATGGTCGTCTGCCGTCTGAACTATCAGCGTACAAAGTAAACTGAGGAATAGCCAAGATTGACCCTTGGACATCAATTACTGAAAGATTTGTTTTTCCATCAATGTCTTGAAAGACGCGCATTTTTAAAACTTTATCGGCCATCTTAGCAATCACGGATTCGTCGTCGCCCTGAGTAAATCCGATTAATAAAACCAACCCTTTATCGATTGAACAATAAAGATGATTATCAATCATCAAGCGACTATTTAAAACATTTTGAGAAACTATGCGCATTTTTATCTGATGTAATCATGCACGATTGGAAGGGGTGTCAGCTTGTCTGGAGACAATTTGAAAGCCCGACGAATATCTTCAAGAATCGAAGCAAAATCATCTTTATTCGTGTGAATGATGCATAATACATCACCAATTTTAACAAAATCCCCCACTTTCTTACTTAGGACAATGCCAGCCGACATATCAATTACGTCGTCATAAGTTTCTCGACCCGCTCCTAAACGCATGGCCGATTCGCCGATTTCCAAGGCTTCAATACGTTTGACATAGCCTTCGTCTTCGGAACGAATCTCAACGATAAATTTTGAAAGTGGGAACTTTTCGGGATGCTCGATATATGAGACATCTCCTCCTTGGGCTATCACCATTTCTTTTAATTTATTAAAAGCTCTGCCATCAGCAATTGCTTCTTCAAGCATTTTGCGACCAATTTTTAAGTCATCGGCGACTTTCGCCTGTTCTAACATAATCGAACCAGCTTCAAGACAAAGTTCAATTAAATCATGTGGTCCTTGACCGTGAAGGGTTGCAATTGCTTCTTTAACTTCTAAAGCATTGCCAACCGCAAGACCTAATGGCTGTTCCATATCAGTTAAAATCGCTCTTGTATCGCGGTTAAGTCCATCACCGATATCAACCATTGTCCGAGCCAGTTCACGGGCACTTTTTAAGTCTTTCATAAAGGCTCCGCTGCCAAACTTGACATCAAGTAATATCGTGTCGCTTCCACTTGCTAATTTCTTTGACATTACCGACGAGGCAATTAAAGGAATTGATTCAACCGTACCTGTTACATCGCGAAGCGAATAAAGTTTTTTATCAGCCGGTACTAAATGACCGGTCTGACCAACAATAGCGAGTCCGACTTCATTAACCTGACGGATAAACTGTTGTTCGGGAATTGCAATTTTTAGGCCAGGAATAGATTCCATTTTATCTAAGGTACCACCGGTATGTCCAAGACCGCGGCCACTCATTTTGGCGACTTTGACGCCACAGGCAGCAACCATTGGTCCAAGGACCAAACTTGTCTTATCACCAACACCGCCAGTCGAATGTTTATCGGCTTTTACACCTTTTATTGAACTTAAATCAATAACATCACCACTATGCATCATAAGCTCAGTTAAAATCGTAATTTCCTCTTTATTCATTCCGCGAAATAATATCGCCATAGCTAAGGCACTAACTTGATAATCGGGAATCGTATTATTTACATAGCCCTTAACAAAAAAAGAAATTTCCTCTTTGGTTAAGACTTTTCCATCGCGCTTTTTGACAATAATATCTACCATTCTCATTTGTGTTTACCTCGTTAATAAGTATAACATGTTAAAGACATGTTTTAATATCTTTTTACGAGCCTGCTTGTTAAACTAAAAACATGGATTTTCACACACACCTAAAAAATAATTTTCCTAGCGAATTAGCTGACAACATTATTGCTGCGATGGATGAAGATAGAACACGAGCCTTGCTTTTAAATACGAGTAAAGTCAATCCCCGTGAATTTAATTCACGATTTCCTGAAATAACTCCACATCCATTGACCGAGAATGGTTTTTTATATAATCGAAATACCTATGATTTTGGAAAGATGTGTTGGCATGATTTAGGCGCATATTATATTCAAGAACCTTCAGCGATGAGTGTCGTTTCTTTCCTTGATATCAAGCCAGGAGAACTTGTGCTTGATATGTGCGCCGCTCCCGGAGGAAAGACGATGCAAGCTAGTTTGCTTCTTCAACAAAGCGGCATCATCATCGCTAATGATATTTCTCACGCTCGCGCCCTCGTTCTTTCTAGTAATGTTGAACGTCTTGGCCTTGGCAATGTCGTTGTGATAAATAATGATCTTACAAAAATATATGAGTCGTTTCTCGAAACCTTCGACAAGATAATTCTCGATGCTCCATGCAGCGGTTCGGGGATGTTTCGCAAAGACGACAGAATGCTCAAAGATTGGTCTTATAACAAAGTTATCGCTTGTCAAAAAACGCAAACGCAACTTGTGCATTTAGCCTATTTGATGTTAAAACCGGGCGGAACAATCGCTTATTCAACTTGCTCGTTTAGCAAAGAAGAAAACGAGGATGTAATCGCCAGTTTACTAGCGAATAGTGATGCATATTTATCACCAATTGCTATCAATACAGAGCTTTATCAAAGCCGTTATCTCGAGGAAAGCGTTTATTTTCTGCCGTCATTATTTGTGGGGGAAGGGCATTTTCTGGCCCTCATTAAAAAACCAGGTCAAAAAGAAGCTTCAACTTTCATGATAAAGTCATATCGAGGAAGACACCTTGATTTACTTAAGCAATATGGGCTAGAAAATCGCTACAATTTAGAAATGAATAACTCTTTGTATTCTTTGTCACAGCCCTTTGCGATTAACAAACTTAATGTCATTCGGTTTGGCGTCCGCACCTTTGACGAGATTAATAAGCATCCTAAACCAAATCACCATCTCGCAATATTTTTAAATAACTTTCAGAGTATCGAGCTTGATGAGACATCATTTAAAAAGTATCAAGCCGGAGAAGTGCTCTTAGATTATCGCTCGCCGGGTTATCATATCGTTTCTTATCAAGGAATAAATGTCGGCTTTGTCCATTCCGTTAACGGAACACTTAAAAACCTTTATCCAAAAGGTTTAAGAAGAAGATAAAGAGCTATTTCTTTTTAGACTTCGTTTGAGTCTCAAGATATTCAATATCTTTTTTCATTATCGAATCAAAGATCTCCGTTTGAATATCACTTTGAATTCTCTGGGCGAGATGAATCGTGTTTAGCTGTAGAAATTCGTTCTTTTCAAGCGGTTTAAAGAAGCGAACCCATAAAGGATATACTTTTAGATGACTCTTTGAACTAAGAGGCCGTGAAGTGCCAAAAATGGCACATGGTAAAATCGGCGCTCCGGTTCGGTAAGAAAGTTTAAGGGCCCCCGGCTTGAAATCGCCGAGTAATAGTTCAGGATTACGGTTTCTTGTCCCTTCAGGAAAGATTGCCATGCTGCGACCGCCTTCAATCATCTTTACAGCTTGATCAACCATTCTTAATTGTGCTCTTAAATCGCTGCGGTCAATCGCAATGCCTTCCAACGCTTTAACAACTTTACCGATAAATGGAAACTTAGTTGTTTCTTTTTTGGAAACAAAAGTAATCGGTCGCTTTGAAATGGCGACTAATAGTAAGGGGTCAAAATACGAATAGTGATTCGCATAAATAACATAAGGATTTTTTTGCTGAAGAAGATATTCTTCCCCTTGAACAATAATGTCGACATGAAAGTGACGAAAAATAAATAAAACTAAACTGCGAATATGCTCATAACGCTTCTCGAGCGGATAACGTTCCGGATGTCTTGCGTACTTGATCATCCATGCAAAATAGGACCACACGATGCGCGGTCCACATACAAGAATTAACCTCAAGTATTTAAACATATGTTATCCTCTTAATTCATTTAAGCGATTTTGACCTAAAATTGCAAGTTGTTCCGCAACAATTATTAGACCTATCGTCGCCTCAAATTGAAGACGTCCGCGAATGACGACGAGGCTGCCGGTTGTCAGTTTCATAAAGCGCGAACGCGGTTCCTTGCTCCAATAAAGGACCGGAATTTTATCGACGACGAATTTGCCTTGTTCGGGGATCATTCGGTCGATTTCGACTAGACGGATCGTCTCATTAAGCGGTTCGCTGAGACGGCCGGTGAGAAAGACATCTGATATCATATAATTACATACCTCCGCCTTTATTTTAAGGGGCAGTATATAAATATTTTCTCATCTTTTATTTTAATATTAAAATAAGAAATGAGCGAGCCTTAATCATAACGTGTTTAACAAATGTCTTACTTGATAGGACATTACCCCCACTTGCAAACAGGATTTGATAGTATTCATCAAGGTCATAATAGATCGTTTCGAGGCTTGGATTTATGAAGATGAGGAAATCCTTGAATTCAGTCTCATAAGTGGCTAAATCATAAGAAATCTTCACAGCGTTATTATCTAAATCTTCAAAGGACACAGTTTGTTCTATTTTGTTAAGATCACACTCTTGGAGAAAAGTTAGTTCACGACGTAATTTGATTGCATCTTTTATGTAACGTGCCAGTTCAAAACGCTCATCCAAAACGGCGTAATCCATCTTATTTAGGTCATCACCGGCCTTATAAGTATTTTGCCAATTCTTTTTGCTCAATCCGATTTCTTGTCCCATGTGAATAAATGGGATGCCAAAGAGGCTAACACCACCGCATTTATCATCTTTATTCGTTCAAGACGAGCAGCGAAAGCTTCTTGGGGCATGGCCACTTCAAGCTTATCAAAAATTGTGCCGTTATCGTGGCACTCGATATAGTTGATTGATTGCTGGGGATCAATAAAACGTCTTGTAATGTAGAATTCAAAAGAAGAACCAACATAACAATATTTAAACCCGTCGCGATGGCCATCGGAGTTGAGTAAGTATCCGCGTGGTAATTGATCATGATCAGAAGTCTTGCCACGGACGATGTCGCGGTACCAGTCATTGAAAAATCCGATATCTTTCATTTCCATAGCATTGCTAAATGAAGCCATTTTAAAGTTTTGTGTCGTTTCATCGCCCATCTGCCAGCCTTCGCCGTAAATGATGAAATCTGGTTTAATCGCTTTTACTTTTTCCTTAACGATTTGCATGGTTTCTAGATCAATAAGACCCATAATATCAAAGCGGAAACCATCAACGCCGAATTCCTTTACATAGTAAACGCAAGCATCAATGATAAGTTTGCGTGTCATTTTCCGTTCACTGGCAACGTCGTTTCCGCAAAAAGAACGCTGCGCGATTTCGCCATTTTTTTCACGTCGGAAATAGTAATTCGGCACGACGCGTTCAAAGACTGATGTGTAATGTTCATACACGTGATTAAAAACAGTGTCCATAACGATACGAATACCCGCTTGATGAAAAGCGGCGACCATTTTCTTTAAATCAATAATCCGTGAATAAGGATCACCAGGGTTAGAAGCATAACTTCCTTCAGGAACAAAGTATTGGGCTGGATCATAACCCCAGTTATAAGTCGTGTCGGGATTTTCTTCATCGACCGTCGCGAAATCAAAAATCGGAAGTAATTGTAAATGAGTAATACCAAGCATTTTAATATAATCAAAACCCGCGGGATTTCCTCCCTTGGTTTTGCGGCCCTTTTCAATTAAACCTTTAAAGGTTCCCTTATGAACGATATTACTATTTTGATCGATAGTCATATCGCGGACATGAGCTTCGTAAACAATGGCTTCGGTGTATTTGTCAAACTTCGGTAAAAACTCTTCATTCATCGCCATTTGATATTTTTTGGGATTAGACACAACCGAGGCTTTGTTATTTTGCAGTGCTAGTTTGGCATATGGGTCGCTGACCTCAATAGTTTCACCGCCGTTAGTGACTTCATATAAATATGGAAAGCCATCGAGATTACCTTTGACTACTACCCGATAAACACCGCGATCGAAACGTTCCATGTCGACATAACACCATTTCTTTTTAAAGAAATATTTTAAACGGACCCGGGAAGCAAGCGGGGCCCATAAGACAAAAGTCGTGTTGGTCGGAGTATAGGATGAACCTAAGTCATCTCCGTCATAGGCATACTTCTCATCAAAATCATCAGTTTGCGCTAAATATGATAAATCAATATTTAAATAACCGAGTTCATAGCAATATAATTTGTAATCGTAACCAAGGACAATTTCTTCTCGCAAATCAAGAATGAAATAATGTTCGTGAATATTTTTAACGCGTTTAATAATGCATAACGAAGATACTTTTTGCTCATTGATTATTAAATCAAAAACAATGTGTTCGAGGTTCGAAAGCGGAAAAACATCGACCTTAATATGGGTCGGTGTTATCAGTTTAGTTTTGACGATCCGCTTCATCATATACACACGGTGGCGACGGCATAATCACCATCATGAGCAATCGAGACATCATATTCGACATTATTAAATAAAACATATGGAGCCTGATTAGGGCCGCGATAAAGCACTTCAATTGCTCTCAAGGGGATTTTATCAAGGCCTTGTCCTAACGCCTTCATAAACGCCTCTTTAGCGGCAAAACGACCGGCAACAAACGTCAACTTGTTTTCCTTGGCGGCATATAACGCGAGTTCTTTGACGCTTAAGATGCCTTCGGCAAAGCGCTCAACATCTTTAATTCGCCGCATATCGACGATATCAACACCAATTCCCATGCTAACTTTCCTCCTCTACAACCAGTTCAGTTGAACCGGGATTAATGCTCGGGGCATTGAAACTTGGATCATGAATTAAAACTTTACAACCTTTGGAAGCATCGTTTTCTGTCGCGACGATGCCATCGCGCTGCAAGCGGGCAAAAAGCCGACCAGCTTTTGGAAAACCGACTCCATAAGTACGGGTAATATAACTAATTGATGTGAACTCGCGCTCCATAACGTCTTCGACAAGTTGGGAATATAAATCTTCTTCAGCCATCTCTCGCGAGGCTTTATTAGCGATGACATCACCACCGCTCGGCGCTCTATATTCTTCGACTTTTTCTTCTAAATCAAGGAAGGCAGGATCATATTCAGCCGGCCATTGCTTGCGAATAAAATCACAGACGCGGTTAATTTCGGCCAAGTCGACAAAACAGCCTTGCAAACGCGGCTTGCTCGTACGCGAAATGCTTGCGCATTCGACGAGCATATCGCCATTACCGAGAAGTTTCTCAGCGCCCGATTCGCCAAGAATGGTCGTGGAATCAGTAAAATTAGACATCATCAAAGCGACGTGTGCCGGAAGGTTGGTCTTAATTCGCGGATTAACAACATCAGCGGTCGGTCTTTGTGTCGAAATAATTAAATGCATGCCAGCGGCTCTCGCTTTCTGGGCGATGCGGACGACCGGTTCATGAATGTCGCGGCAAGTGTCGCTTAAATCGGCGTACTCATCAACGACAACGACAATATACGGCATCGTCGGTAATCCCTTGCTTTTAGCAAAGTCGTTATATTGCGAAATTTTACTGACGCGAGCTTCTTGAAAAACACCATACCGTCTTTCCATTTCATCAACGAGTTTATAAAAAGCGACTTTGGCTTTTTTACTATCGGTAATAATTGGACAAATCAAATGCGGAATATCCTCGTAATTTGATAATTCAACACGCTTGGGATCAACGACCATCAGTTTTAATTCATCAGGCCGGTTGCGCATGATTAGTGCCATTAAGAGCGAATGAACAAAGATTGATTTTCCGCTGCCGGTGCTGCCAGCCACCAACAAGTGAGGTAGATCAGAAAGGTTAGCATAAATGAGTTCGCCGGAAATGTTTTTGCCAAAGGGAATATCGCGATTAAAGCGGCCTCCAGACGTCATTTTCAGCAAAGCTTCTTTTAAACCGACATTAGTCCGGTATTCGTTGGGAATTTCAAGACCGGAAGTCGATTTGCCGATGACGAGAGCTTCAAAACGTGTAGCCACGCCACCTAGACGAATAGATATATCATTAATATATCGTGCCATTGAAGATACCGAAACATTGCGGTCCATTTGAATATCGTAGCGAGTGACGGAAGGACCAATCGTATGACCGACGACTTTCGCGCCAATGTTTAAATCTTCGAAAATTGTATTAATTAATTCCGTCCGCGATTCTGTCGACTCTTCGTTTTTCATCAAATCTTCTTCGGATTCGTGATTATCGAGAAGATTAAGATTTGGCAAATCATATTCACGAATTTTCACTTCTGGTTTGATTATTTCTTCAATTCTTGGTTTGTCGGTGACCTTTGCCGATATTTCTGGTTCCGGATTTTTAACTTCTAAATACTCTTCGTCATGAGCGATAACGGATTGTTCGCTTGCTGGTTCAAAAAGCGGTTTTGTCTCAGGAACGAAAGTTTGCTTAGATATTGTTTCATAAACCGGAGTCGGCTCATTATCCGGAGCATCGCCATCGAGAAAGAATCTCGCTTTGCGAAGTCCTTGATTCGCGCTGAAGGATTTAACTTGAAAAGTAACGTCACCGTTTCCAGGACGATAAGGTGGCAAGGATTGAGCGTTTGATGGATGAATGCTTGGCTTAACATCAGCGCGTGGCTCAAATTTCGGAGCCGGAACTTTGTCTTCTTCGACAAGGTGAGGTTCATTAGTGTTTGCTTTTGACGAGGCAAAAAGCGGTCTTTCCTCTTGCTTGATGATAATCGGAATATCTTTTGCCTGCGGTTTCTCGAGTAATGGACGATCGTCTTCTTTAAACTCTATATCATCGAATTTATCAGGCTTTCCGCTTTTAACTGATTGGAAATAGGCCTTTTTTGCTCGAGCTTGGAGCCGCTTATCTTTTATTGAAAGATAGAGTTTTTTAACTTGACGGTTAAAGATCAAGCCCAGTCCGACTAGCAAAAAAACGACGCTGATAATAATTGCTCCGACATGTGTCGCGTAATTAAATAACGCGGTTAAGAGAAAACCGATAAAACCGCCACCGCTTTCAACACTATATGGCATTGTGCCAGCATTTAAGACGACGTTTTGCATATTGGAAGTAAAAACCGCATAGAAATTATCAAACTTCATCTCACGGGTTTCTTCGACAAACAAAATCGTAAAAAGCGTAAAGAAAGCAACGAGAAAAACTATTATTCCGATCATCGTGATGTCGAAACGGATTTTTAGTAATTTACGCTTGAACATCAAATAAATGCCAAACACAAATAAAGCGACGTAAAAAACCCAAAAACCGATTTGACCAAACACATAAGCTGAACCTATGGTTAACCACTGAGTTCCTTCAGGAAGGGGCGACAAAATAGCGATGACAGCAATAAGAGCGATCATCAAGCCGATGACACCGAGCATCGATTCTTTGTTTACTGGTTGAATTTCGCGGGTCTTTTTCACTAGTTTTATATTTGTAATTATACTTGCGCGTCAAAAAGATTAAAAGAATTTATTGGCTAACACAAGCATTAATGCTTAGACTAATCAATTTCGATGATTAACGGAAGAACCATCGGATTTTTGCCATTAGCCCTTCTCACGTAGCGAATAATCGCGTCGTTAGCGCTATTTTGTACATCAGAAATTCGATAGTTAGGCTTATTTAGGCCGTCTTTGACGGCATTTAAAAATATTTTTGTCACTTCCTTTAAAATCGTATCGGAATCTTTTAAAAAGACAAAGCCGCGCATTTGGACATCAGGTCCGGCTATGACTTGGCGTTTGCTTTTCGAAATTGTCACACCGAGAACGATGACACCGTCATCGCTTAATTTTTGTCGTTCCGTAATAACTCCACCTTCGACATCGCCAATTCCTTTACCATCAATTAAAAGATCACCGACTTTGACGCTTTCTTGTAAAATCCTGGCCCGTTCTTTTGTAATTTCAAGAACCATGCCGTTATCGAGGACAAAAACGTTTTGATGCGATAATTTTAAACCCATGCCAAGCACTAATTGAGCGTTAGCCAGCAAATGGCGGTAACTGCCTTTAACCGGCAAATAATATTTTGGTTTGAGAGTCGCAACGACCATTTTGATATCTTCTTCGGAAGCATGCATTTTCAGAATGTCTTTTTTGCCTAAAGCCCGCACTTTGACCCCACTTCGATATAAGTCGTCAATCGCTGCTGTGGCGATTGCTTCAACGTTAGGGCTGGCCGGGGCGGCCACAACAAAAGTATCGTCGCTTGTTAAGACGATGCGACGGTCTTCCTGAAGGCCGTTAGCTAGCGTGGCAATCTTTTTAAAAAGACGATCACCGAAGCCACACATTAAGACAATTGTTTCACCGGCTCGAACGCGGTTAATGTCTTCGATATTAACAAAATTATACTTGGGAATAATGAGTTGATTAACCTTCTGCATATCTTTAAAAATTTCGGCAGTTTCACTGTCGTAAAAGGCGATTTTTTTTCGAGTTTTTACCGCTAAATTTATAACTTCATCTATATTATAGATGTTACGAGAGAAAAGGGCGATGAACAAACGGCCTTTAACCTCTTCGATAAATTGCGACAAGACCGGGGTGATTTTATACTTTGGCGCCGTATAGCCAAGGCGATCGGCATAGTTTGATTCGGTCATTAATAAGACTGTCTCTTTTTCAGCGATGCGGGCAATGGCGTTCATGTCATGTAGGTAGTCTTCCGAGGCATTGTTTTCGACGACATAATCGCCGGTAAAAACAATATTGCCAAGTGTGGTTTCAATCGCCACGCCCATCGATTCGGCTATATTATGTGCGGTGTGAAAAAAGTGAAATGTACGTCCGGATATGACGACATCGCTTGTTGGTTTAACGATGCGCAAATCAAGTTTTGAGGCATCAAAGTGAATATGATCAAAAAAGGACCGAACCATAATCAAGGTAACATCGCTTCCATAAATCGGGGCGGGAACTTCTTTATGAATGTAAGGAAGGGCACCGATTTCATCATCGTGACCATGAGTTAAAATATACGCCTTAACTCGTTGTTTGTTACGTCTTAAATAATCGTAATCAGGAATTATATAATCAATTCCCGGTGTCGTCTTATCGGGAAAGCGAATTCCACATTCAATGACGAAAATGTCATTGTTAATTTCCACAACCTGTAAATTTTTACCGTCTTCGTCTAATCCGCCTAAGGCGAATACTTTAATTTTATCTTCCATTTTTGTTTCCTATAAACTCCTAATTTCGAGAGTGCGTCCCGCTAAATCGCGGAGTTGCACTTCTTTTTCATCCATAAGGATGTATGTATGAGGATATCCTTCCTTGGGAAAGGAAAGCGACCCTGGATTAAGCACTAAGACGCCATCAGCCCACGCCATCTGCGGACGATGGGTATGGCCATAGAGAACAATATTGCCTTTCTTGATCTGGGCATCATGCAAATCCATATCATCGCCGTGAAGGAGAACCAACCGGCGGTTATTAATAACTAATTCATTTCTTTTTGGTAAAGCAAAATTCAAAACCGCAAGATCGATATCAGCATCGCAATTACCACGTACGGCGATAATTTTATCGGCATAGTGGTTAAGAATTTCCACCACTGCTTTCGGATTGTAATCCTCACGAACGGGGTTACGAGGTCCTGAATATAAGAAATCGCCTAATAGGCAAATGATGTCAGGCTTCTCGCTTTCAATGACTCTTTGCAGCTCTTCAGCATAAAAGCTTGAGCCGTGGATGTCGCTGGCAATTAGTACTTTCATAAATTACTCCTCGATATCTTTTGTGGCGATAACATCGACGCCTGTTTCACAAATATTATGAATAACCACATCACCAATATGAATTGGTGCTTCTACCATTACTTTATCAAGTTCGCGCATACAATCAAACATTTTCGCCTTCGGCACAGCCTGAGCGGTCTTAACGCTTAAACGAACGGCGTTCTTTGAATTAATTTTGACTGTTGAAGTGATGACGCGCGTCGGATTTGTCATTTCCGTCTTGGCGTATATAATTCCGCGCGGACACAAATTACCGGTTACATTTAGATTATCATCAACTTTTAAACGGCAGCCTCTGGGGCAGATGATACAAATTAATTCTTTCATGTCCGATCCTCCGAAGAGACGATTAGCTCGCCTTCTTGAGTATTAAACACTTCCTTCGGCAAACGCACTTTTTGCATTTCGCTAGGAATAATGATTGGTTTAACAATTTTTTTAATTACCTCACCATTAAAAGTAAAGGTTAAGACTTGGTTCTTTAAGGGGCGATTAACACGGAACTTAATTGTTAAGTGATCGTCAAGATTCGCTAAGCGAACGCGATGGGGTACAACGTATAAAACATTGTTGCCCGGATTAACATTGAATGATGGCGAATCAAGGTTCCATGCCCCTTTTACATAGGCGGCCGCGCCTTTACCACAGGAGCGCGATTCAGCAGCGACATAGTCGGCTAAGTCATGAACATGCAAAACATTTCCGGTACTAAAAATGCCAGGAATATCCGTCATATAATGTTCATCAACGATTGCCCCTCTGGCCTTTGAAACGGGCAGCCCGAGTTTTTTAAGCAAGTCATTGCTGGGAATTAGTCCGATGGAAAGTAATAAAGTGTCAACTTCGAATTCTTTTTCAGTTCCGGGAAGCGGATTAAACTTTTCGTCGACTTCGGTAATTTCAATTTTTTCGAGACGACTTTTACCATACGTTTTTGTTACGGTATGCGATAAATATAATGGAATGTCAAAATCATGGAGACATTGCACGATATTATGATTTAAACCATTGGTGTAAGGCATGATTTCACTAACGCCGAGCACTTTTGCACCTTCAAGCGTTAAACGTCTGGCCATAATTAGTCCGATATCGCCACTTCCAAGAATAAAGATGCGTTTACCGACTAAAGCCCCCATCTCATTGAGATATAGTTGCGCTGTACCAGCGGTAATAATCCCACTTGGTCTTTCTCCGGGAATTTGAATGGCTCCGGCACTTCGTTCATAACATCCAGTAGCAAGTATAACAGCTTTAGCCTTAACTTTGACGATGCCTTCTTTGGCGTTCGAATAAGTGACAACTTTATTTTTTGTTAAATCCAATACGTTTGATTGATAGCGAATTGGAATGTTTCTCTTTTTAACTTCCACCGCTAGGCGTGTCATAAATTCCGGCCCGGTCAATTGTTCTTTGAACTCTTCGAGTCCAAAACCATTATGAATGCACTGATTTAAAATCCCGCCGAGTTGGCGTCCTTTTTCAACAATGAGTATATCAGTCAGTCCAGCATCATAAGCGGCAATTGCAGCTGACATACCGGCCGAACCGCCGCCGATAATAACTAAATCGCGCTCAATCATATCTTGCACTCCTTAGTTGAACATTTGACGATGTTTGAACCACCTTTATCATATAAAACATCAGTTAAGTCTACGCCATAAAATTCGGCGAGATATTTAACAATCGCCGGTTGGCAAAAACTGCCTTGGCATTTGCCAAATCCTGCTCTTGTCCGCTTTTTAATCGCCTTGACAGTTCTTGGCGGAATCGAACGTGACATTAGATCGTCAAGTTCACCAAGGGATATTTTTTCGCAGTTGCATACAATTTGACCAAGACGCGGATTCTTTTTAATTAATTCATTTTTTTCTTCAAACGATAAAGCTTTCATATTGATATATGGTCTAATCCTAGGATTAAAATTAGGATTATTACGCAAAGTTAAATGTTTAGAGACGAGTTGTTCGACAACGAACTTGGCAATTGCCGGAGAAGAGGCAAGTCCGGGCGAGTCAATGCCTGCGACATTAATCAGACGTTCATGGCCTTTCATTTCTTCGACGATAAAATCGCCATGATTCGAGGAAGCTCTTAAACCCGAGAAGACGCGAATCACTTCGCCAAAAGGAATTGATGGGACGAGATTCAAGACCGACTTTTTGACATAGTCAATCGTCGCTTTATCTGTCGCCAAATCATCTTTTTCATCAACGAATTCACTGCTTGGACCAAGGACATAGTTGCCGCTTGTCGTCGGCGTTACTAAAACACCCTTACCCTTCTCACTAGGAAGAGGGAAAATTGTCGAATTGACTAAATCCGGAGAATAGTGATCAAGAATCATATATTCGCCTTTACGGGGACGAATGGAAAAATCAGGTTTAGCAACCATCGCCGCAATCGCATCAGCAAAAACACCGGCGCAGTTAATGACAAGCTTAGTTTGATAAGAGGCTTTATTCGTCGTAACCACAAAAGTCTTATCTTTGTTATTTTCCGCAATCGCCGTCACCGCTTCATCTAAATGAAGTTCGACGCCATTATCCACGGCATTTTCTAATGCGTGAGCGGTCATGTTAAAAGGATCAACAATACCGGCTGTCTCAGCAAAAAGAGCACCCTTAACTTCGGGATTGATGTTGGGCTCCATTTCTATAATTTCTTCCGGCGTCAAAAGTTTGACTTCAACATTATTTAAGCGAGCTAGCTTACGTAATTTCAAAAGAACGGGAATTTGCTCTTCACTTAAAGCAAGCGTCAAACTGCCGACGCGCCCAAAATGAAAATCCAAATCTTCGGCTAATTGATCAAACATCGGATTGCCTTCGACATTAAAACGAGCTTTAAGCGTACCTGGCACGGGATCATAGCCCGAATGGACGATTGCCGAGTTAGCCATTGACGTTTCGTTACCGACGTCATTTTCCTTATCGAGAACGAGAACTTTAAGTTGATACCTAGATAGTTCCCTTGCAATAAGGGCACCGACGACGCCGGCTCCGATAATAATTACATCTATCATTAAAATATACCTCTATATAGGCAAGACTAAAAGTCTTGTTATCTACGGAATGGTTTTTTGCCACGGTCCTTATTAAAGGCTGGGCGTTCCGGACGTTCAACATAGTTTTCCGGTTTTTCGGTAAATTCGCGATGTGAGACTTTAACTTTACCGTGGTCGTCAATTTCGCTGACGACGACTTTGAGTTTTTGTCCAACTTTGACCACATCGCTGGCGTTAGCGACATAGCCCCAGCCAAGGCGTGAGACGTGGCAGAGACCGTCAACGTTTCCAAATAAGTTAACGAAGGCGCCATAATCTTCGACGCGGGTAACGGTTCCTTCAAACACTTCACCGATTTTAGCGACTCGAATGATATCTTCAATCATCTGTTTGGCTTTATTAATCGATTCACGGTTCATATGATAAATAACGACGAAACCATCATCATCGATGTCGATTTTGACGTCATCGCATTTAGCGATGATATCGTTAATAACTTTACCACCAGTACCGATAACTTCACGGATTTTGTCAATATCGATTCTCATCTTATCGAGTTTCGGAGCATATTTCCCGACTTCAGAACGAGGTTCGCTAATGGCTTTTTCCATCGCTTGACGAACGACCGTACGAGCCTTGTTAGCTTCGGCAAGCGCTTCTTTTAAGACGTCGCGAGTAATGCCGCGAATTTTGATATCCATTTGTAAGGCGGTAATACCTTTTTCCGTGCCAGCAACTTTAAAGTCCATATCGCCAAAGTGATCTTCAAGACCTTGAATGTCGGTTAAAATGGCATATGGGTTTTTACCATCAAGCGGTCCAGACGTTACTAGACCCATGGCAATGCCACTGACCATGCCTTTAATTGGTACGCCGGCTGCCATTAATGACATACATCCCGCACAAATACTCGCTTGCGAGGATGAACCATTGGATTCGAGAACTTCGCTGACGACACGGATGCTGTATGGAAATTCCTCTTCGCTTGGAATAACGTAGGAAAGAGCTCTTTCACCTAAGGCACCATGACCGATTTCGCGACGACCGGGATTGCCCATGCGTCCGACTTCACCGACTGAATAAGGCGGAAAGTTGTAGTGATGCATAAATCTTCTCGTATCTTCGGCGGTCAGGTTATCGATGATTTGTTCATCTTTAAGTGAACCGAGCGTCGTGACGGAAAGAACTTGTGTTTGACCTCTGGTAAAAAGACCAGAGCCATGTGTTCTTGGTAAAATATCGATTTGGGCGTCGAGGGGACGAATTTCATCGACCTTTCGACCATCGGGACGGACTTTATCTTCGGTAATTAAGCGTCTAACTTCGTTAGCAACGATGGTTTCGAGTACTTCTTTTACCATTGAAACGGTTTTCTTAGCTTCTTTTTCCGTTTCGTATTTACGATTTTCATAATCGCTAATAACTTCTTTTTGAATATCTTCGATGGCGTTTTGTCTTTCGAGTTTATCAAAGATTGAAATCGCCTTCACTAAACGTTGTTCGGCTCTATCTTTAATATCCTTTTCAATGTCTGCGCTAACCTTGTATAAAACAATTTCGCGTTTGGCGACACCGACTTCGGCCACGATCTTTTCTTGAAATTCACAAAGTTTGACGATGGCTTGATGGCCAAACATCAAAGCTTCGAGCATATCATCTTCGCTAACTTCAGCGGCACCAGACTCGACCATGTTGATCGCGTCTTTAGTTCCGGCGACGGAAAGGTGAATATCGGACTTTTCGCTTTCTTCGGCATTCGGATTGACAATTAACTTTCCATCAACACGTCCGACTTGCACGCCGGCAATTGGACCATCAAAGGGAATATTACTAATCGATAAAGCAAGCGATGAACCTAACATCGCGGACATTTCCGGTGTATTGTCTAAGTCAACGCTTAAGACGGTATTGACGACTTGGACTTCGTTACGGAATCCTTCAGCAAACATCGGGCGAATCGGACGGTCAATTAATCGTGCCGTTAAGGTCGCATGTTCACTGGGACGACCTTCTCTTCTTAAGAAGGATCCAGGAATTTTTCCGACCGAATATTGTTTTTCTTCATAACCAATGGTAAGTGGGAAGAAGTCACTATCTTTTGGTTCTTTGCTGGCGACGGCGGTCGATAAGACAGCGGTGTCACCGTAGCGGACGAGCACTGCTCCGTCAGCTTGTTTGGCAAGTTCGCCGATTTCTACGGCGAGCTTTCTTCCTTCGAATTCTAATTCGAATGTTCTCTTCATGTTTTTATTTCCTCATTTCATTTAACGATTAGTTATTATAGCACATCATATTAATAAGTAATATGAATAAACAAAGAAAAACCGCGATTTGTTTCGCGGTTTATCGATTACGTCTCTTATTTACGAATGCCGAGACTTGCAATCAGCTTGATGTAGGCATCACGATCTGTGCGATTTAGATAATCGAGCAGATTTCTGCGTTTTCCGACGGCGATTAATAAGCCGCGGCGTGAGTGATGGTCCTTTTTGTTAGCCTTGAGATGAGCGGTCAGATCAATGATCTTTTCGGTCAACAAGGCAATTTGGACGGCTGGTGAACCGGAATCATTGGCGTTTTTGCCATATTCCTTGATTAGTTCGGCCACTCTTTCTTTAGATAGAGCCATGTCTTTTTCCTCCTTCTTAGTACTTAGCTTGATCAGCGTGTAGCGTTGGAGACTCACTACTCATCGACCAAGTCGCATATATAAATATATAGTTTATAAAATGGGAATGCAAACGTTATTTCTTTTAGGGCTTAATCGCGATGATATCTTGAGCGATTTGGGCTCTTAATTCATCAAGAGTGACAAAGTGTTTTTCCGATCGCAAAAAACTAATAAATTCCAAATACATTGTCTTGCCATAATCGT
>JBAYBO010000004.1:0-40195 GCA_041669225.1 Bacilli bacterium
ACTTGTAATGTGATTATGAACGCGATGACGATGCCAAGCAATGCCCCCGATAAATCAATGCCAACATCAATCAAGTTTCCGCTTCTGCCACTGGCAAAAAGCTGAATCAATTCGGAAGCACCAGCAACCACAAACATGATGGTGATGGCAATAACAAAATGAAGCCATCTATTCTTGAAAAAAGTAAGCTTAATTAGAAATAAATACACAAATAGTCCATCGAGTAAGAAGATGAGAAAATGACCGATTAACTTGCGGACGAAAAATGCAAATGTATCGAGTTGTGATTCATTTAAAATAATGCCAAAAAAACGAAGAACACTGTTTAAAACATTGACAACGAAGTCACTTTGCGAAGAGGAAATCTCGCCACTGAACCCGGAAAAAACAAGGATTATCGCTGTAAGCAAAACGAAAATAGACATATAGACGATTCCGCTAGTGGAGATGATTCTCCGCTTTTCGACGCTCATATTAGCAGTATAGCAATTATTCATAATTACTAGATAGCAATAAAGATGAGCAATAATCTATCTTTATCATTTTTACACCTGTAATATTATATTGGAAGAATATGCGAACATGTTTGTAAAATATTTAATTTTAATCGCCTTGACGTTTGTTGTTTTTTTAGTAATTGATTTAGTTTGGCTTATTAAAATCTCACCTCGCTTCTATAAGAAAAATCTTGGTCATCTAATGGCAGAGAAAGTGAATTACGCTCCGGCCATTATCTTTTATTTAATTTTTATTGTCGGTATTACTCTGTTTGTGATCGCTCCAGCTTACATTAGCGGTTTTGGTTGGTCGTACGCCTTGATTTACGGCGCGGTGTTTGGCCTTGTTACTTATTCAACATATGACTTAACTAACTTTGCGACTTTGAAAAAATGGCCTTTAAATGTCACCATTGCGGATATTGTGTGGGGAACATTTCTTTCGACAGCAACCTCGATTGCCGTCTTTTATCTCGCAACTTTGTTGGGGGTATAGATGATGGAAATTCTTGGATACATTTTGCCGCCCGTTCTCGTCGTCTTATTTTTCACTCTTACTTATTTCGTGGCCGAAGCTAAGAAAAACTATGGTTACATCGATATCGTGTGGGGGGCAAGCTTTGTCGTTAACGCCTGGTCTGCTCTGCTTATCACCTCGCTTGTGAACATGAGTTGGCCAAGCATTCCCGCAATTGTAATTACTGTCGCGGTGACTATTTGGGGGATACGTCTCTCCTCATATTTGTTTAAACGCAACTGGAATAAACCAGAAGATTATCGCTATGTAACAATGCGCAATAATTTGGTCGGAAAAAAACATCCTAAGTTTTTAGCTTTTCTTAAAATATTTATGTCGCAAGCCGGACTTTCGATTTTAGTTTCAGCCGTTATTCTTGTGACCCTTAACGGCGTGACGTACACCAATAATTGGCTCGTCTATGGCTTTACGTTTGCCGGTGGTGTACTTTGGATTATTGGCTTTCTTTTTGAAAGCATTGGTGATGCTCAACTCAGAAGTTTTATTAAAAAACCAGAAAACCGCGGAAAAATTATGGATCAAGGTTTATGGGCCATCTCGCGTCATCCCAATTATTTTGGTGAGTCACTTATGTGGTTTGGATTAGGCGTTGTCGGTCTTTCGGTCTTATATGGTTATATTGGTTTTGTTTCTTATTTACTAATAACGACTCTTCTCCTATTTGTTTCAGGAGTACCATTACTTGAAAAAGCCTTTAAGGATCGCCCCGGCTTTGCCGAATATGCATCTCGCGTTAGCATTTTTATTCCCTGGTTTCCCAAAAAGAAGAAATAAACATTAGAAGGAGATTATTGTTATGAAAAAAATCCACATTATTACTGACAGCACATCGGACATTAGCCAAATTGCTGCTGAAAAACTTGGTATTGACGTTGTTCCGATGCACGTTAATATTGATGGCGTAGATTACATCGATGGTTTAACAATTAGTAATCAAGATTTTTTTAAAAAGCTGAGAACGGCAAAGATTTTGCCGCGAACATCCGCTCCAAGTCCTGGCGCTTTTCTTGATGTAATTAAGAAATATCCTCAGGATGAAGAAATTCTAATCATGACGATTTCCAACGATGCAAGCGCAACTTACAGCTCGGCTAGATTAGCCGTTGATGAACTAGAACGAGACAATATCGTTCTCTATGATACAAGGCAAGCCACACTGGGGCTATTGGCTTTGGTTCATGCCGCGATTCAGTTTCGCGATGTTGGCGATAACGCAAAAACGATTGTTGAAAAGATTCAGGAGATTAGTAAGAGAATTGTTGTACAAGCCGCTTTTGATGATCTGCGTTATTTGCGAATGGGCGGACGCATTCCCTTTACTCTTGCGGTGCTTGGCTCGGTCATTAATATGAAGCCGATTATCACGATGCAGGATGGCAAGATTCACTCGGCCGCTAAAATAATCGGCATGCAACGCGCCTTAAATCATATTGTTTATGGTTTAGCGGATACTGCTGTTGATGATTCGTTACCGGCTTTTGTTGGTCATACAGATAACCCCGAGATGTATAAAAAGTTTACCGACTTAATTAAAATACATAAACCAGATTTTCCTCTTGATCGTGAAGCTTCAATCGGCTTAGCAGTCGGCACTCATGCCGGTCCGGGCTGTGTTGGCATCGTTTACTTTACAAAGTAAAAAATCCTGACTGAAATATTACCATTTAATTGATATAATATTTTCGTCATGGAGAGAAACTTATGAAACATAGTAAACTTTTGGGCCTTCTTGTCTTATTAGTGACATATTTGGCCGCTTTTTTTGTTGGTTTGATTGTTTTTAATTTGCTAAACAATATGTTAGCAGACGTTTTAATTAGAATTTTGATTGCTGATGTTGTTGCCACTCTTTTTGTATGGGGTGTTGGCATCATATTTAAGACAGCTTCCGTTTATGACCCTTACTGGAGTGTTCAGCCACTAGTTGTTTTATTAGCCTTAATGATTCATCGTGGTGTCTGGGATTTGGGGGCGATAGTCTTACTCTCACTTGTGGCGTTGTGGAGTTTCAGATTAACCGCGAATTTTATATACACTTTTAGTGATTTATCCTATCAGGACTGGCGTTACACAATGTTAAAGGAAAGAAGCGGAAAGTATTATTTCTTTGTCAATCTTTTCGGAATCAACTTATTTCCGACTCTCGTTGTTTATGCCTGTATTTATCCAATGCTTCTTTATGTTGAAAGAGGTGGAAGTTCAACTTTCAATCTTCTAACAATAATTGGCATTGCTTTAGTTCTTGTCGCGATTTTATTTGAAACAGTCGCCGATGTGCAGATGCAGTTATTCAGAAGTCAAAGCGAGAACAAAGGTAAAATTATTCGTGTCGGATTATGGAAACATAATCGCCACCCCAATTACTTTGGCGAAATCTTGATGTGGTGGGGAATTTATGCGATTGTCTTAGCACTTAATCCAACCATTTGGTTTGTCTTCTTTGGCGCCGCTATTAATACCTTAATGTTTATGGCAATTTCCATTCCGATGGCTGAACGTCGTCTCGCCAGTTATAAAGCCGGTTTTAATGAATATTGCCAAGAAACCTGGATGTTGTTTCCTATCCCCTTCTCTAAACATAAGCGTAAAGAACAATAGTTTTTTGTATCGCGCCTATTTTTTATATAATTAAATGAATAGAGGTAGTTTAATGGACTTGAAGAATAAACTATACGCTTTGGTTGATAAATATGACGCGCTGATTATCTTTTTGGTAATTGAGTGTTTGGCGTTGACGGCTTTTTCTTTGGCTGATGCCAACATTATTTTCCGTTATTTAGGATTTTTAATTTCTCTTGCATTAATTCCCTTTGCTTTAATGTTTACTTCAAAGCGTGAATGGCTATCGCTCGGACTCTTTTCTATTCCGTTGGTCGTCATTGCCTTTTTGACTGGATTTTCAAACTTTACAATTTCGATGGGCTTTGGTTTTGTTGATAATCTTTCGGTCGTACTTGGTACTCTCGCCTTCTTCTTTCTTGGCTTTGCCGTAAGAAGAGTGAAAAAGTTCAATATTGACATCGCTTTATTGGCAATTGGCGCGGCTTTGGCTTTACTAGTTTTTCTCGGCCTTGTCTACTCACTTTATCAGTATGGTCCATTTCATGCCTCTTTATATGATGGTCTTGTTTATTACTATGACGGCCGCTTGTTCGTTGTTAGCGAAGAGACAAAATGGCTATTGGGATTTTCTTTCATTGAAGTCTCGATTAATTATGTTTCGCTTTTTGGCACGATGCTCACCACCGCATTAGCGGCTCTTTTGTACATCTCGCCACGCGAAGAACCGCGTAAGTTCTTTCTAACCGCTGCAATCGGGTTAATCGGTTTGCTTTCAATTATTGTTATTCCAAATATTGAAGCTTTAATATTATTAATTCCTGTTTTGCTCTTTGCTCTTGGATATCGTTTTATTAAAGCTCGTGAGAAAGTTGGAATTATACTTCAATATGTCTTCTTTGCTTTCTTAGGTATTGCCGGTATTGCTTTGTTAATCGCCGTTTTGAATGCCGCGGGCGTCTCTTTCTTGACCAATATGATCTCCGGGAATGCGTTTTTAAATCGCTTATTTAACACGAACCGTATCATGTCGCCGATTAATGAAGTTCTCACTAAAATGTTTACCGCAAGTGGCTTCTTTGGCTTTCCGATTACTTATATTGAAGGTCTTCTCGCCAACACTGGGGCATTTGCATTTGAAATTGTTAAAGAAGGTGGCTTCTTGGCATTTCTCGCCATGTTTGCCTTTCTACTCTTAACAATTTTTTCAATGGTTCGTTATTCCGCAAAAAGTAAAGATAACGGATATGTCAAGATTGTTATTTTGTCTCTTTTAATCGCAACTTTATTGCATGGTAGTTTCTTATGGGACACATTCCCGCTTATTTACGAAAACGACTACTACTTCTCTTTCTTTAGAAGCGCACCATATTTGATTGTTTTATTTTTAATTGGTTACGCTTATTATCCGCTTTCGGGAAAACCATTAGTGGATAATTCAGAAGCAAATGTCCTGTTAGAAGAAAGTAATTTTGAAGAAGAACAATTAGAAAATCACGAGGAGGAAATCAAATTATGAAAAGGAAATCATTTCTAGCCCTCATAGCAACATTCGCTTTTGTCTTAACTGGATGCATGAATGATGTCGCCGAGTTATATGAAGGACATGCCTATGATACGGGCGACTTCGCCGAGAACTACTATAGTACCTGGAATGATAATCTGAAAAATAGTGTCGCCACAGTTGCTAAAACTTATGATGTAACCAGTATTAATTCCTTTCAAATTGACAAGGATGAGGATTTCAATCAGCTATGGGAACCAGATGGCTATAGAAGTGGTACAACTGAACCTTATTCCTTTCTTATTGACACGCCTCACGAAGATGCCGGAGTTGGCTATGGCCCAAGCAATAATTTGATTTCCGTTGATGAAGTTTTTGCTCGTGGCTTCCTATCGCGTTTATATGATGGTCGTATTCAGTGCGACGGCTATTACGCTAAATCGCGTGTTCAAATTGATGGTGCAGGCTATGGCGCTTTGTTTCCTAAGGAAATGGTGAACTATCGCTATTTTGCCTTATCGGTTCGTGGAGCAGACATGAGTGTGAATTATAACTTTTTCGTTAATGTTAATATCAACCTTACTTTTTATGTCTATAATCACGATATCGCGCTTTATGTTCCTTATCTTTTTCAAATGAAAAATTTGCCAATTAAGACTAATTACAATTCTCAGGTTACGATTTTTGGTTTCTACTTCGCCGGTGTTATGGGCGCCGATGTTAATTTATTAAAAAGGGCCTCAGGAATGTCGATTACCTTTAGTCTCGAGGGCGATTATGAAGATTACACGATCGACCGTGAGGATGAGACTGAAGGAAAAGAACACTTCGCCTTAATGCTTTATGAAGTGCTCTTACCGAAATCAAGTTGGAATTAATTACTAATTTTCTTTTTCTAAATTATTTTTGAGTTTTTGAGCAAATATGGTTCAATATTTAGCCATGCGCCCATCTCGAAGTCACATTTATCATCATCAAGAATTAGTGTGCCCTTCGCTGGGGTAAACGTTAGTTCGCTGAAATATATTTTACCACTTATGTTATATAAGTCGACCCGGACAAATGGAAAAGATTTGCCAAGATCCTCGGCCATTTTAACCATCTCTTTCCAATTCTTGGGAATTGGTATTTCTTCTTCTCTTTTTTTCCAGCCGTTAAACTGCGAACCATCAAAAGGTGTCCAGTCGATATAATAATTGTTGTAACGAATATCAACCCCACGGCCGCTCACAACATACATACTCTTGGCGATGCCATTAAAGACATGAATTTTATATTCAATCGGAAGAGAATCAACTTCGCCGAGAAATTTTTCGATAATTATTTGGGGTTTGATTGGTGAATAATGAAGTTCGAGTGTCTTTTTTCCATAATTCGTTTTTAACCATTTTGCAAAGCGTTTTTTTAGGGGAATTAAATCTAAGTTACTCTTATCTCGGACGATGACATTGTAAGCGCAGGCATGAGTGGCCTTCATAACGAAAGAGGCGGGAAGATGAGCAAAATCTATGTCATTAAAATCGTTAAAAATACCATAAGTGGGAATTAACGTTTCACCATAACCTTTATCTTCAACATACTCGCGAACACTGGCTCTTCCTGCACATTTGATGACTAAGTCATCATGTGGATACACGAATAAACGCAGATATTGGAGTTTTTCGGTATAGCGAAGCGGATTATCAAGGTTCAATTTATGGTGGGTGATGTACTTATATTGTTGCTTAACAAAAAAAACAGGGAAAAGGCTTTTGACGATTCCACGAAAGGGAGCGTATAGGGCGCGTTTTAGTTTGTTTTCGTTTAAATTTGGATTAGCCATAATCTTTTGTAAAAATAGTATATGCTCAAACATTCTTTTTTACAAACAGGAGAATTGTGATAGTATAAAATACTAAATAGGAGTAAACATGAAAAAGGCACTGCATAATTGGTTAACATATGTCATCGGCGGAGCTCTTTTATTAGTGGCTGTCGGTATCGCCATTATTCCTGATATTGTCGATAACTATGTTGCAACGATGGAAGAATGGCACGCTCATTACATTTTCCTTTTTATCGGTGTTGCTTATATCTTTGTCGGTTTTGTCTGGCAAGACCTGCTTAAAGCCCATCATCGTCGCAAGACGAAGAATTGGGATGGCCCTTTGTCCGAGGATATTTCTAATTCGGCGTGGGCCGTTTCTTTACCCTTTTATCTGGCGGCTGTTTCCTCAATCATTGGGGGCGTAATCTTCACTTTTGTGACAATTTAGGCCTTCAAAACTTCATAAACACGACTATTTTTAACATTAACCACCTATTAGGTGGTTTTTGTTTTGTTATATATGTAATCGCTTACAGGTCAAAAAAGTCGTTGATACATAATTTGATAAGTGCTAATATAAAACACAATCTAAAGATTGAAAGGAATAGGAGGACAATAAAAATGATTTTTCCAAAAAAGACAGCTTTTCTATTAGCCGCTCTTGCATTAGTCGTTCCTCTTTCATCGTGTGTCGGTCCAGAAGGTGACAAATTATATGTCACCGGGCCATATCTCACCGGTAAAGAAGCTAAAGATACGTACAATGCATATTTAGGCTCCACTATGGCAACTCTCAACAGTGCCAAAAGTCAAAGCGCCACCGATGTTCGACACATCGCAAACTTTGTTGACGGTCTCGTCATGAACAACGAGTACGGAATTCTCGAACGCCAACTCGCCTCAGAGGCCAGCCATGACGTCAATTTCCAAAATTTCTACTTTACCATTAAAGAAGGCATCCCCTGGTACACATTTGATGGCCAAGAATACGTTGCCCCAAATAATGAAGGTATAGATGAGGTTCAATACGTCAAAGCCGATGACTTTGTCAATGCCACCCAAATTATTCTTAATTACGGCAATGGTTCAGAAATTGCCTACATGGTTACGCTCTTTGTCGATGGAGCTTGGGAGTATTACTGCTATACCGAAATGCTCACTCTCATTAGAGACAAAAAGACTTATGCCGGAATTAACTGGGCCAACATGAAAAATGCCTCTAACGACGTCAAGGCCGAAGCTTTAACGAGACTTATTTCGTTTGAATCCGGAATGGATTTAGCCGATGTGCCTTATATTGATGGCGACGATTTAGCCAACATCGCAAATTTCTCGCGCGTCGGTGTTATTGCTGATAGCGAATATAAAATTCACTATCGCTTGAATCAACCCGCTCGCTTCTTCCCAACACTTCTCACTTATGCTCCATTTTATCCAATTAATCGCGCTTTCTTTGCGCAACACAAGTTCACTGGATTTGGATCGAGCAAAGAGAAAACACTTTATAATGGTCCTTTCCTTTGCAGCGAATGGAGTGACACGAAAGTTCAATATACCCGCAATGAAAATTACTACAAAGTAGATGATGTTCACATCAAGACGGTCAACTACAACGTTGCTCCAGACACAATTACTTATACCGAAATTCGTGAAGCTTTCGAAGAAGGTATCGTTGATGGCTTTACGATTGCCAGAGACGATGAAGTCGGTTGGGCAAAATATATTACTGGCGGAACCCCAGAAGCACCTGGATCCGGTACCGTCCAAGAACCATATAGCCCCTTAGTCAATAGCCGTGAAATCGATACAATCGATTATACTTGGCATTTCACTCTCAATGTCGAACGCGAAACCAATCTCTCGTTACAACCAAACTCGCTCTTCTCCAATACTACTAATTTCCCTGCTGGCACAATCGAAAACACCAACAAGGCGATGAAGATTAAAGAAGTGCGTCGTCTTATCTTGGACGCAATTGATTTCAACAAATACAACGTTCAAAACGAAATGACCGCCGAAGATATTCACCAATATCAATTAAATACCTTAACGCCTCCCGGATACGTTTATGACGAAAACGATAAGGATTACATTGAATACTATTACGAAGAATATGCCGAACAAAAAGGCCTAACCGATGCGGCAGCCGCAAAAGCTTTAGTCGGTCCGCAAACAATCGAAGGCGTCAATTATTCGCAAGCTGAAGTTTCGGAAATGGCTGCCGCCGCTCAATCAGCTATTACTCAATACAACGAAGATAATCCGACTAATCAAATTAGCCTTCCAATTTATGTTGAGTTCTCTGGTCTTTCTGGATATGCTGCTGAATACGACAAGTACGAAACACTTTGGATTCAAGACTTTAATGCCAGAGTTAACGCCGGTCGTAGCTCACCATTTTTGACAATTTTAAACAACCAAGTCACTTCCTCCAGCGCCGCTAGCGATAATGCTTATGCCGGATACTACACGCTTAACTCTTGGGGATGGATTGGTGACTATGCCGACCCGCTTACCTATTTGAATACCTATACCACCAATGGTGATATGTCACAATTCGTTGGAACCAAAGAAGTCCGCGACAATTACTATCTTGATGGAACCGGCGATCTCAAATACGAACCCGACGGACTTATGGCTGATTTTGATGAATTGGTTGATGACGCTAAAGTCATCTTCAATAGCGACGCTGTCCGCTATGAAGCATTTGCTAAAGCCGAATATGAATTAATTAATAATGTACACGTTATTAAGCCTCACTCAATGAATAGTCAAGGCTGGGCTGTTTCAGTCTCACGAGCTATGGGTTATGAAAATCCGACGGCCTCTTATGGTTTAGCGGATTACCGTCTCTCCGGAATGTGGGTTCTTGTCGAACCTCCGACCGGAGCCGAACGTCAAGTCGCCCGCGATTTGCAATCACAGCTAAAAGCTACTGCTCTTGCTGCAACTGGAACTTACGACTACGTTGGTTCAGACGAAGAATAATTTATAAACCGACACAAATCAGGATCGATGAATAATTGGTCCTGATTTGTTGTCTCATCATGAGTGAAAGGACATCAATTTTCAAATGGGAATATATCTAATAGGCTACACACTAATCGCGCTTGCTCTCATTTTCGTGGTGTTTGTTCAGCTCGTCAGTCGTCGCCTTATTTTTAAAAATAACATAAGAATTCAACAAATCTTTGCCCATCCCTTGCTCAACTATTCGATTAGACGAATCGGTAGCGCCCTCGTGTCCATTCTCTTGGCTGTGACGGCGACTTTCTTTTTGATTCGCGTCAAAAGCGAAGGCATCATGATTTGTAAACAGGCCATTAGCACCTGGGACAAACTTGGTGAAAGTTTACGAGAGATGCAATGCGTGGCATTAAAGGCTCGTCTTGGTATTACCGAGAACTGGTTTGTTGATTTATTTACGTATTATTACAAAATCCTACCATTTCCAAAAACGGTTTGTCAGGTTACCGACATCGGTACGATTGTCGGCACCGAAACCATTTACACCGTTGCCAATCAAAACTGCCGCAACTTCATTTTAGATCTTGGCACCGTCTTCTTTCTTGGCGGTGGAAATAATGGCAAATTCGTTTTGGATCTGATCTCGGAAAAAATGGTTATATCTTTTAGAATTGGTATCATCGCTGTCATCGTCGAATTGTTGCTTGGTTATCCCATGGGTATCATGATGGCGAAAAACAAAGATGGCGTGTTTGATCGCATAGGTAAAACCTATATTATAACGATTGACGCGATTCCCGGTGTTGCTTATTACTACATCTGGATGGCGCTTTTTGCCGGTATCGGTCTGCCGACCATCTATGATGCAGGTAATGTTGCAACTTTCATCGCCCCGTCATTAACGATGGGCTTTACGGGTATGGCTGGCATCGCCCTTTGGGTGCGGCGTTTCATGCTTGATGAATTTAACTCCGACTACGTCAAATTCGCCCGCGCGAAAGGGTTGAGCGAAAATCGCATCATGTACACTCACGTTTTGCGCAATGCCATCGTTCCGCTCGTGCGGTCGATTCCGGCCGCCATTCTTGGCGCCTTGCTTGGTACATTCTATATTGAAAAGATTTATGGTATTGATGGCATCGGTGGCTTGCTTGTTACATCTGAAGCCTCGAATGATTATTTCGTTTTGCAAGGTATCATTGTTGTTTCGGCTTTGATATCAATTATTTCATATTTAGCTGGTGACATTGTCACCACGGTTGTTGACCCACGTGTCAGTTTCTCGAAAGAATAAGGAGGGATAGAACATGAATAATAGCATTAAAAATATCGATTCCACGATATATCACAATGTCGAAGACCTCTTTACCGTAATCGGCCCGAGTGAGGAAAGCATTGAAAAACTATCGACCGCCCCATATTCGTATTGGCGCGAGACTTTTAAACAATTGCTGAAAAAGCCGCTGGCGATTATAAGCGTCATCGTCATCGTCCTCATTATTTTCTTTACGATATTTGGCCCGATGATTAAGTCTTACCGCATTATCAATGATCCGATTGAAGGTATCGCTGATTACTTTGATCCCAATCAGTCGTGGAGTGCTGAGCACTGGTTTGGCACCGGCGGCAGCAAAATGCGCTACTACAAAGGTCTTGACCTTTGGACGGTCGTTTGGGTTGGCGCAAGACTTTCGCTTATCCTGGGCACGGTCGTCGCCTTGATTGATACGTTCGTTGGTATTTTTGTCGGATCACTGTGGGGTTATTTCCGCCGTCTTGATCCCATCATGATTGAAATCCGTAACTTTGTTAATAACGTTCCTTCTCTTCTTTTATACTTCTTGTTGATGGCGTTTTTGGAACCAAACTTTTGGACAATCGTCTTTCTTTTGACGATGTTTGGCTGGATTGGCTTAGCCGGCTTTATTCGCAATCAAATAATTATTATTCGCAATCGCGATTACAATATTGCCTCGATTACTCTAGGTTCTTCGCCAAAGGCGATGATTACCCACAATCTTTTACCATACTTAATTTCCGTGATCGTGACGGTTGTTTCAACCGCTATTCCCGCGGCGGTCAGCAGTGAAGTTGGTCTCGCCTTCTTCGGTTTGTCCTTTAGCCCGGCTGCCGGTGACGTCACTTTGGGTCAAGTTCTAACCGATGCGACGCGTGATGAATGGATAACATATCCATATTTACTTATCGCTCCGATGATTGTACTTGTGCCATTAACCGTAACCTTCTTCTACATAGGCTTAGCACTTGCTGATGCCACTGATCCGAAGAACCATAGGTAGAAAGGATATTTATGCAAACTATCGATAAAGAAAAAATACTTGAAGTTCGCGACTTATCCGTCGGATTTGTTTCTCATGGCAAAAAAGTTAACGTCATTCGTAATGTTTCGATGGATGTCTATCAAGGCGAAACGCTGGCAATCGTCGGCGAATCCGGTTCCGGAAAATCGGTTTTTACTAAAACTTTTACCGGCATGTTGGATGCCAATGGTTATATATCTAGCGGTTCGATTATTTTCCATGGCGAAGATTTAGCCAAAAAAACCAAACACGAACAATGGAAAGGCATTCGCGGTAAACGCATTGCCACCATCTTCCAAGATCCGATGACTTCGCTTAACCCGCTTTTAACCATAGGTTATCAAATCGCTGAAGTTTTGACGCTTCATCATGGTATGAATTTAAATGACGCGAAAGAGGAAGCAGTGAAGTTACTCGAAAAAGTGCGTATTCCCGATCCACGTGGCCGTTTGAATGATTACCCGTTCCAATATTCAGGTGGTATGCGTCAGCGCGTTGTTATTGCAATTGCCCTAGCCTGTCGGCCGGAGATTCTCATTTGTGATGAACCGACGACAGCTTTAGACGTTACCGTTCAATCACAAATTCTTGAACTAATTAAAGAACTTCAGCAAGAGTATAAATGGACGACCATCTTTATTACCCATGACTTAGGAGTGGTCGCTAATGTCGCCGATCGTATTGCTGTCATGTATGGTGGGCAAGTTGTCGAATATGGAACGGCAGAAGAAATTTTCTATACGCCCCAACACCCATACACATGGGCCCTTCTTTCTTCCTTGCCGCAACTCGGTACGAAGAATGAGCCATTAACTTATATCAAAGGCAATCCGCCTTCATTTGTTAACGAAATTATCGGTGACGCTTTTGCCATTCGTAATGATTACGCAATGCGTATTGATCATGTTCAAGATCCGCCGATGTTTAAAATTTCTGATACCCATTATGCCAAGACGTGGCTTCTTGATCCGCGCGCTCCAAAAGTTGAAAAACCAAAAATTATTCAAAATCTTCGCGAGCGGATGAAACAAGCGGCTGCTGAATTAAAAAGAGAAGTAGGTGAGTAGACATGAAAAACTCGTTTAAATTTAAAAGTAACGTTCAACATGCCGAAAATCATGGTCTTTTAAACAATGTACAACCAAACGAAGACGGAAAAAATGTTGTTGTTTCGTTTAAAAATGTTAGCATCGGTTATAAGCGCGGCAATGTTGAAAGAGTAATTGTTGAAGATTTAAATCTCGACATTGTCCGTGGAGAAATCTTCGGTCTTGTCGGAGAGTCCGGTTCTGGCAAAACGACTGTTGGTCGCTCACTCGTGCGCGTTACGAAGGTCAGCAAAGGTGAAATCCTTTATAACGGGGTTCGAATTTCCGGTAAAATTTCGCGTCAGTTATCTCGCGAAGTTAAGAAAAAGATTCAAATGATATTCCAAGATCCCAGTGCTTCTTTAAATGATCGAGCAAACGTTGACTATATCGTTTCCGAAGGACTTCGCGCCTTCCATCTATATGAAGGAGAAAGCGATCGATTAGAAAAAGTTGAAGAAATGATGCGCCGCGTCGGTCTTCGCCCGGAGCACCTTAAACGGTATCCGCATGAATTTAGCGGCGGTCAAAGGCAGAGAATTGGCATTGCCCGGTCAATGATTATCAAACCTGAATTCATCGTCGCCGACGAGCCGATCTCGGCGCTTGACGTCTCGATTCGGGCTCAAGTTTTGAATCTTATCAAAGAATTCCAAAACGAGTCGGCTTTGACAGTTATGTTTATTGCTCACGACCTATCGGTCGTTAAGTATATTTCTGATCGAATTGGGGTTATTTATAATGGTAAAATTGTTGAACTCGCAACCGCAGAAAGACTATTTGAAATGCCGCTTCATCCTTACACCAAATCGCTACTTTCTGCCGTGCCGATTCCTGATCCGCGTGTTGAGAAGTATAAGAAAGTAATCGTCTATAATCCTCACATGCACCAGTACACGCATGATGATGAACCACAACTTTATGAAGCTGAACCTGGACATTTTGTCCGTGCAAACAGCAGTGAGCTTGCTCAGTATCAAGAAATTATTCGCAAAGGAGAGAAATAGCAATGGATGGGCCAGAATTTGTCGTCGTTCCTCAAGCAATTAAACCAAAGACCAAAGTTCAAAAGATTATTACCATTATCGCTGTTTCTTTAGGTATTCTTTTGCTTCTTGGTGGAGCTTATTCCTCACTTATTTATTATGTCTTACTCGATTACGTCACGATGCCTTACATTACTTTTTCATATCGTTCCGATCTTCCTGAAGGAAGTCCGATTACGGTGACAATTGACCGCGTATACTCTGATAGTGATTATCCCGAACGCTTTCGCGTCCCCCGCAAACTCAAAGGCTATCCAGTGACGGCAATTGGCCCATCAGCTTTTGCTGGACTTGGCCGTCTTGAAGAAGTAATTTTTCCAGAAACGATTAATTATATTGGCGAAAACGCCTTCAATAACTGTAGTAATTTAAGCACTTTTAATATTCCTCAAGATCTTAGTTATATTGGCACTAACGCCTTTGATAATACCGCCTTTTTGGCTAATTCTCCAAATGGAGCAGTTGAGATTGGTTCAATTCTTTATACATATAAAGGAACCTTGCCGGAAGATACGGCAATTGTTAAAAGCGAAGAATCCTCGGCTATTTTAGAGCACGCTAATTATTTTAATCTTGGCAAATTTGTTCAAATCGGAGCCGGTGTCTTTTCGGGACAATCAGGCATTACTTATGCCGAATTCCCTGAGGATATTGATACAATTTCCAACAAATTGTTCGAAAATTGCATTAACTTAGAAGAAGTTCATTTAAGCGACAATATTAAGCACATTGGCAACGAAGCATTTAAAGGTGCCACCTCATTAATAGAAATGGAATGGTCCGACTACATTGAAACAGTTGGAGATTATGCTTTCCAAAACACAAATTTCACTGGTGAAGTTTTCTTAGGACCTAACCTCGTGAGTATTGGCGAAGGCGCTTTCCAAGATTCAAAAGCGATGACCAAGATCACAATTCCTAATGGTGTCAGCGTTCTTAATAACTATGTATTCGATGGCTGTGAAAATCTTTCGGAAATCGTTTTATCGGAAGATGAGTATACACTCAACAGCCGCATTACCGCGATTGGCATCGCCGCTTTTCGTGGCACCGCCATCAGTGAATTCACACTTCCCTTTAGCGTCCGCACGATTCAAGATAGTATGTTTGAAGGTTGTGAGAACCTCGTAAGCGTTTACGCTTATAATAACGTTAATGACACGACTCGCACTGACTATGTCTTCGATGAAGAAACAGGCGACAACATTCCCGTGCAAGTATCACAAGGATTAACCAAAATCACGACAAAGGCTTTTAATAACGCTATCGAATTCAAAGAGCTTGTCTTAGTTGATGAAGATAATGTGGTCGTAAGTCCATTGAATCAGGTAACACTTCCCGTCACTCTTAAACAGTTAGGAGAAAGCACGATTGGTTCTTATGTTTTTTCGAACACCAAAATCGAAGTTTTAGATCTTTCCGGTTCGATTCGTTTTATCGCCCCTTCATTAGCAAGAAACGCTATTTTGCTTCGCGAAGTAATTATCGATCAAGAAGTCACAACTTTATTAGGCACCATTTATAAAGAAGCTTTTATGGGTTGTATCGCTCTTGAACAATTCGTCATACCCAATACCGTTCGTGCGGTTAACGCTTCGGTGTTTGAGGGTTGCAGTTCTTTAGAGTCAGTTACTTTGCCGACTGATGAAAGATATAACACGATTGACACGAACCTCTTCAAAGACTGTGTCTCCCTTACTTCAATCGTTATTCCTAACAATGTTCTTGCGATTAAAAATAATGCTTTTGATAATTGTGTAAGTTTTACCGACATCACGATTCCTTCATCTGTTACATCAATGGGAGCAAACGTTTTCAATAATTGTGATGGAGCCCTCGTCATTACTGTCATGACTAACAACAACAACACGCTAAATTGGAATTCGGCCTGGTTAGGAAGTTCAGGATTAAGTGTTGAAAGCAACGTTATTTATATCGCCGAATAGTTTATTGAAATAAAGAAAAGCCGCGTAAAAACGGCTTTTTTGCTGCAATTATTGCTTATTTTTTACGAACAAATGAACTAACTAAATCTTCTTTTAAAAGGAGTAAACCAGCAAAATAAATGACACCGGCAATGGCGACGGCACTAACGAGTTCAGCTAAATAGGCGTTCGTGAAGTTATTGTTAAATTGGACTAGAAAAGCGTCAAAGAGGAGCGGTCCGACGAAAAAGCAGACAACGGCGACAAGCGCGCCTAAGGAGAAGATCTTAATATTATTGCGGTTAAAGAAGGCGTGCCCCGTCCACTTCCAAGTCTTGATTAACAAGAAGACAATGATAAAAGCATCGGTGGCGGCGGTGGCGATGGCCACACCAATCGCGGGATGGGCTTTAAAAACATAAAGACCTAAGATGATAGACAGGACGATATCCATGACGGCGCCAATTAGAATCGTGTACAAATAAATTTTTTCCTTCTTCATCGGAATTAATACTTGAGTGTAAATAATATCGCCGATTGAATAAGTAACCATTAAGGAAGCAAGGATAGTAAGAATTGTCCACGACTCCTGAAAGTCACCGCCTGCCCCTAAGTAGTTTCCGGAAATTAGGCGGGTAATCGGTTCGCTTAATGTCGTCATCGACGCAATCGCGGGAACGGCGATAAAAAGAGTAATATTCATCGAATATTTAGTAAGCTTACGGAAGAAGGTTTTATCTTCAAGCTGATAGTAATAACTAGCACGCGGCATAAACACAATGCTTAAAGATGTGGTGATGGCAATAATGACATCCACGCCCTTTAAACCAACCGAATAACTACCGACTTCGGCTTTGTTCGCGTTTAAAAATCCCAGGATAAAAGTATCGCTTTGATTGTATAAAGACAAGACGACAGAAATACTAAACAAAACGAGCAAGGGCTTGATGTATGATTTAAAATCATAAGAACCCTCTTTCTTAAAGGAAATAAAGCTTGGAAGGTAAAAGATGTTGCTTAAGACAGTTAAGACCGTTACACCGACGGTAAAAAAAGCGTATAGATAAATATCTTCGGGGTATTTGACAAAGACGAAAATACAAATCGCACTAATGGTAAGAATGACAATTGAACGCATGGCCATATAAAAATGCTTTTCTAAAGCCACATAAATCCATTCAAAAGAAAAAACACCAGTTAAGAAGTTGATGCTTAAAATGAAAATAATTTCGCGGTTAGTAAATAACTCCGGTACCGAAAAGACAAAGACGAGCATCAAGGCAAAAGATAAGAGAGTGGTAATTGATTGCAGAATAAAAAATTCCTGAGTCTTTTTGCTTAAGGCCTTTTTATCATCGCGGACGCGAACACATTCGCGGATGGCGAAATTAGGAATCGAAATTCGGGCTAAAATTAGAAAGTAATAAACAAAAGTGTTGGCCCAGGCATAAAGGCCAAGCGTTTCATCACCCAAAATACGGCAGATAAATGGAAAGGTAATAAACGAAAGAATCGTTAAAACGATAGTTCTGGTTAAATTAACAATGACGTTAGTTCGAGTTGTTTCGTGCATAATCATATTGATTATATGAGATTATGAGTAAAAATTCATTGCCTTTTTTGATTTTTGTAAAGGCGGAGAGTAAAATGTGCGATACTATATAATAGTAAAAAACGAACGATGAAAATACTTGTTGTCTGCCAATTTTACTACCCCGAGCGATTTACCGTTTCTGACATATGTGCGGAGCTCGTTTCTTTAGGCCACGATGTTAGTGTCGTCACTGGTAAACCTAATTATTGTTACAACGGAATTATTCCCGAATACCGGAAGGTTAAATATGAAGTAATTGAAGGCGTCAAAGTTCATCGTGTGAATTTATTTCCGCGAAAGCAAAGCCGCCTTTCAATTATATACAATTATCTTTCTTTTCATTATAACGCTAAAAGATTCGTGCGGCGTTTTGACGAACAATTTGATATCGTCATGTCTGTATCGCTTTCTCCGGTCATTTCCATCGCTCCAGCGATTGTGTACGCTAAAATGCACAAGGTTAAACACTTTCTTCATTGTTTGGACTTGTGGCCGGAATCAACAGTTGTAACTGGTGCGGTTAAAAAAGATTCGTTAACGTATAGACTTCTTTTTAATTGGAGCCGTGATCTTTATTTAGGCTGCGACAAAATCATGGTTTCTTCCCCATCTTTCGTCGACTACTTCAAGCAAGTATTAAAAATACAGGACAAGCCTTTTGTTTATGTACCTCAACCTGCATTGGCCGTTCACAAGCAACTCCCTCCAGTTGTTTTTAAAAAGAAATACAACTTTGTCTATGTTGGAAACATCGGAGTTCTTCAACTCATTATCGAAATCGCTGAAGCCGGCAAAATCATCGGTGCAAGAGGCGATGTTGAAGTCCATCTTGCCGGCATGGGATTACAATCAGAAAAACTAAAAAAGTTTATTAGTGATAATAACTTGCAAGATATTGTTACTTATTATGGACCGCTACCTCTTGAACAGGCTGTTGCATTTTATGCGAATGCGGACGCTTTAATCGCGTCTTTAAAAGAAGGCGGAACCGTTGGCAAAACAATTCCTAATAAATTAATTCAATACTTGAAATATGGTCGGCCCATCATCGGTTCCTTAAGCGGCGATGGCCGCGATGTTTTACTCAATGCAAAAGGCGCGGTTATTGCTGGACAAAACGCCGAGAGCATCGCCAAGGCGATGGAAGAGATTATTAATCTTTCTGAACAACAAAAAAAGACAATGGGTGAGCAAAATAAAAAGTACTACGATGAGCACTTTGAAACTCGTCGCGTTGCTCAAGCAATTGAACGTGAACTGTTAGATAGTAAAAAATTATAAAGCAATTTGCCTTGGTTTTCTAAACCATATTTAGCGAGCACCTTCTTTTTAGCGAGTTGGGCTTTTTTCTTCATATCGCCATTTTGGATTTGTATAAAGAGTTCCATTGCCTTACGAAGTTCATCGACCGAACCATCTTTGACCCAGATCGCTTCGCCACAAAATTCATCGCGAAGATTCGTGTGCAATGTCGATAGAAGCGGAACTCCACTGGCAAGATATTCTAAGACCTTACTAGGCACTGAATACTTATCGAGGAATTGTTCATACAAGCGGGGGTTAATATTTAAATCAGCATGTTGCTCGTAACTTTGAATTTCGTTTCGCGACAGTAATCCTAAATAGCGGATACGAGAATCCTTGCTAGAAGATTCATTAATTTTGCTGATTAATGGACCGTGGCCGGCTAGTAATAATTGATGTTCAGTTTTAATTTGTTTAAAAGCTTCAATCATGTTTAAAATGCCATATCGCTCATAAAGCGCGCCACAAAAAAAGAAGTACGGCTTTTTTTCGAAGTTTGGTAGTTCCGGCAAAACTTCGGCAAAGCCACTAAAGACATAAGCGGGTTTGTTGTGTTTATTTGCCATTTCGTTTAGTCCGCTTGTTAAAGAAATGAAGCCATCGTATTTTTTGTAAAGCGAATAAATGGCACGAGTATATAAGAACGATTCATTTGATAATAACTTAGGGTTGTCGGTTACGATGGCATACACTTTTGCCCGAGTTTTCTTCGCAGCAGAAATTGCTACTTTTGCTAAAGCAAATTTCATGGAATCAACCAGAATAACAACATCATCGCCAAGGGCAGCTATTTCATTTGCTATTATTCTTGTGAGTTTGTTATGACGTAAAAGTAACTTATATAAGCGATCACTTTTATCAGGAAGATATTTAAAAGTAATACTTTCATCTTTTGAAATCTCGCTTTTTAGTTCGTTAACCTCTAAAAGTCCTTTATAAAAAGGACGAAGAGTTAAAGCTGTAATTTCACTCTGAGTAGAAAGAGACTTTAAAAAGCGATAGTGGAAGTTTTGATTGCTAGGATTAAGGTGATATTTCGCGTTTTTAACGTAACTATTGAAATCGCTATCTTTCATCGCCCCGGAAATGTAGAGAATTTTCATTTGTTGCTCGTCCATTCTTTAAAAGCGTCGATGTGTACTTTGGCCATTAGTTCAATTGTGTTTTTATGAGCTGTTTTGATGGCTTCAGAAGGCATGCTATTTGTATTGAGGGTTTTGCTAATTGCCTCATCGATTTCGTGACTATTTTTAAAATTAATGACATATCCGTTTTCGCCATTTTTTATTAAGTGGATGGCCGAGTTGACATTGAGATTGGAAATAACTGGCAAGCCTTGAGAAAGAGCCTCGTTAACAACGTGACCGTATATATCTTCATTGCTTGGGAAGAGATAAGCATCACTGGCCTGGAAATATTTAAAGACGACATCGCGAGGCTGAAAATCAAAAATTTGAACATTTGTAAGTTCTAATTTTTTAATCAATCGGCGATATTTCTTTTCTTTTGGTCCGCCTCCGATTAAGACGAGCAAGTGGCTCGCGGGTTGTTTCTTCCAATAAGTAATTAAACTCTCATAGTTTTTACGTGGGATAAATTGACCGCACGAGACAAAGACTTTATCAGCATCAAGTTTTAAACTTTCCCTAATTGATAGTTTCTCTTTAGAGGAAAGTGGATTGTTTAGTATTTCTTTTTCGTAGATTGTGGAATAAGGATAGTTAATGATTTTTTCGGGCTCTGCACCATAATGAATTAGATATTTATTTGAGTTCTCATCAGGCGAAAAATATAGACTTGCGCCACTAATGTAATGGGTCTTTATTTTATGCATGATTCGCGATTCTTTTATGTTGATAATTCCGCCATTTATGTAAAAAACATATGATTTGCCGTGTTTTTTAAGATGATTAATGGCCATCATCTCGCTGAAAGTATGCCAACCGTTCATAACGACAATGTCGTATTCGTTATTCATTAAATGTTTGACTATTCCTCGGGAAAGGTGGTTATCGTGACCGAGGTTAAGACCTTTGATATAAGTCGGCTTAAACTTGATATCGTTGCAGTTATAAAAGCGCGGATCGCGGTCACTGTCTTTGAGGCGTTCAAAAAGAGCGGTAACTTCAATTTCCTTACTGAGTTCATTGAAAAGCCTTACTTTGTAAGGGGCCTGGTGATTAAAAACAAATAATACTCTCACAATAAAATCCTATGTTAATTATACATTGTATCAATATGCTAATATAATAAAATATCGGGAAACAAATTGAACATGAGCTGGGATTTATTTTTTAAAGAAGTTGCCAACAAAGACTATGCGAAAAGTCTTAAAACTCTTCTCGATCAAGAATATGCCTCTTTCAATGTTTATCCTCCCCGTCATCTCGTTTTTAATGCCTTTAGTTTAACTCCACCGGAAAACATCAAAGTTGTTATAATCGGTCAAGATCCATATCACGAACCCAATCAAGCCATGGGTCTTTCTTTTTCGGTTCCGTCCTCAACAAGAGTTCCGCCGAGTTTGGTCAATATTTTTAAAGAAATTGAAAGCGACCTTGGTGTTAAGATGAAAAATAATGGCGATTTAACTTATCTTGCCAAACAGGGCGTTCTGCTTCTTAACGCTTATTTAACTGTCCGTCAAAGTGAAGCTCTCTCGCATCGCTTAAGCGAATATGAACAATTCATGGATGACGTTTTAACCTTCATTAATAATCTCCAACAGCCAATTGTCTTTTTGCTGTGGGGCGGCTTTGCCAAAAAATATCAAAAGAGGATTACGAATGGTAATCACTATGTTTTAACTTGTGTTCACCCATCGCCTTTAAGCGCGAACCGGGGCGGATGGTTTGGTAATCGACACTTCTCTCAAGCTAACGACTTTCTTACTAGTCATGGTATACAAGCGATTGTTTGGGAGAACTAAATGGATTATACTAATGGACGGGAGCTCATCGCGTGGGCTGAGAGTACTTCACTACCGGAAGAGACCACACCTGATCTAGGTAATGCTAGCGTAGGATATCAAAGCAATCTTGATTTTCCTCGTTAGGCGAGGAATTTTTTATGAACAAATCAACAAATATCATTCGTTACATCGCCATTGGCCTTGGCTACTTAGCGACTTTGTTTTTCTTTCTTCCGCTTTTTGAAGCAAACGGAAATGTGTATATTGGTGCGCAAATCATCTTAGGTTTTAAAACGGCTAATTTCGATGCTTTCAGTTTGATCGCTTATTTAATTCCAGCCGCAGCAGCAACTTTACTACTTCTTCGAAGCAAATATTCTGAATCGCTATCAATGATGCTCTTTTTATTATCGGGGCTCATTTTTATTGTCATTCCTGATTTTACGGCTTTCTTTAATGATCACTTGGGATTAAGCATTATCCTAACCACATATGTTATTCCCATCGTCTTTTCTTTTACGGCCGCCCTATTAGCTCTTACTCTTTCAAATCTGAAAAATAACTTCTCGACTTATCAAATCGTCGAAATGGCGATGCTTGTTAGCTTAGCGATTGTCTTAGACTTACCGGGTTTTAAAATTCGAATCGGCTCAGCGGGTGGATCAATCGGCTTTACGATGGTTCCACTTTTTATCCTTGTTCTTCGCCAAGGGTCGATCAAAGGATTTATCGGCACGGGTATCGTTTATGGTTTTGCGACATGTATTCTTGATGGTTGGGGGTTAGTTACATATCCATTTGATTATCTTTTGGGTTACGGCTCTCTAGCCTTATTAGGAATTTTTAAGCCATTAATTCTTTCGAATCATATCACCAAATTTAATGTTAAAGGCATGCTTTTCATGATTTTAGGAGTTGTTATTGCGATTGCCGGAAGACTAATGGCATCGACGCTTTCCGGCGTAATCTATTACGAAGTCGATTTCTGGGGTTCGCTTGTTTATAACACTAGTTATATTCTTCCAAGCGCTGGCATTGTCCTTGTCTTACTAGTCGGACTCTATGATCCGCTCATTCGCGTTAACAAAATGGTTAATAGCCGTTTAGGCTAGAGATTATAAATAGTTTCTTTTCGTAATTAGCAGTGGTTATGATATATTGTATTCGCTGCAAACTTTATGTTTGAAAGATGTAGGAGCAAGTTATGAACGAAGAAAATAAAGAATTAATAAACATGGAAGAAGATAACCCGATTAAAGAACCGGAGTTTATCGAAAACGAAAAAAGGGCTGAAGAAGAAGCGCAAGCCGAAGTTTTGCCGGAGCCTGAGTTGGAACCGATTGAATATGACACCGATAATTTAAAAAATATCGAAGTTGCCCGGGAAATCTTTTTAAAACAATACAAAGTCCAAAATATCGTCAAGTGGATTGTTTCAATCGCCGCTTTGGGATTAATTATTCTTGGCTGGCTCGTCTTTTTAGAAATAAGCGTCTATTTAACAATCGGGACGGTTGGTGCCTCTTTGGTTCTCATCCTTCTTTATAACTTCTTCATCAAGCGTTATTTAAACGGCAAGATGAAAATCTATTTTGATCAGTTTTACAAAAACACGACTGAATTTACATTTGATAACCCAGATTTCGCGGATGTCGATTTTAAAGTCGAAAACAAAATTGAGGCCGTGCAGTTCACCGAGAACGAAATCTATAAAGATGTCATTCAAGTCGGAAGCCGCAATTTGACAAATTATCGCTATAAAGGCATGCCGATATCCGTGTGTGACGCCGCCGGACAAGTCAAAGGTGCGAAGCAACTCATTCCAGTTTTTGTTGGTAAATACTTCATGGCTGAAAATAGCTATGATAATGACGAATCAATCATCGTTTATTTAAAAGGAAATGAGAAGTCGCTTCCTCCGACTAACGTCGCCCACCTTAATGTTGTAAGTGACGAAAAGGGAGTTGCTGTATATTCGAATAATTCCGAAGCTTTAAAGTTCGTCAATAAAAAAGTTATGGCCGCTCTTAAAAAGATTACGACCGATGATATTTTAATTGATGTCGCCATCGCTATTCGAAAAGGCAAAACCTTTGTGTGCGCTGGTTATGATGATGTCTTAATGGTATTACCATTAGAGAAACCATTTAATCCGAAAGCCACCCGTAGTTATAAAGACGATTTGGTGGATATTTCTGAATTAATTTACACAATTAAATAATTAATATCACATATAAAAATAGAAGCCTCGTCATTGAGGCTTTTTTAACACTCGTATTACTTTAATGTTATAATAAATTCGATATCGAAACCGGGGGTTTTGATTCCTTAATAGGAAGTTAACAATGAACAACGAAGGACATTGGCTTAGAATCCAAGCTTATAAACATAATGGAGAACTGCACCGCGCCTGGAGTCATGGCTTTGTGCTAGAAGATAATGAAAACCATATTATCTTAATTTCTGTTCGCTCGAGCGTCATCGAACACGACGGACGAAAATGGCATACTAGAGAACCAGCCGTTTTCATCTTCTTTAAAAAAGAATGGATGAATGTCATTGCTATGCTTAAAGATGATGGCAAAGACATCTCTTACTATGTAAATATCGCCTCTCCGGCGATAATTCACGCGAATTGTATTAAATATATCGATTATGATTTAGACATTAAACTCTTTCCGGGTGGATCGACAAAACTTCTTGATCAAAATGAGTACGAACGGCACGCCTATTCACTTGATTACAGTGATAAAATCAAAAAGGCTTTGGCTATCTCAGTCAATAACATTTACGAGATGATAAAAAAACGTGATTTCCCTTTTATCGACGAGGAGATTCACGCTCTTTATAATGAGTTTGTTGAACACTTCACCAAGGTCAGAATTTAAGAATAAGATTTAAGATTGAATCGGCGTCTCTAAGACCATCGCCGATTCTTTTTATTTTTCCCGGCATGCCGATGGCATCGCCGGCGACATAAACACGATTTAAGACGCAACGGTATTCATCACAAATAATACCGGTATTTTGTTTTGGGACATTGAAGACGACAGGACTTGGAATATTACCAAAATTTACCAGGATGTAGTCAATATATAAATCTTTGCTCGTATCTTCTTCAGCATGTTTAATAGTTATACCAATGAGGTTATTATCTTTGATGATTAACTCTTTGGGAACAAAAGGTGTACAAATTTCTATTTCCTTGATGTCTTTTATTGTTTCGAAGTTTCCGCGGAATTCTTTGCGGCGATGGACCAAATATATGTTATCGGCAATCTTTGATATTTCTTTAGCCCAGTCCAGGGCCGAATCTCCGCCTCCGAAGACGACGACGTTTTTGCCTTTTAAAAAGTCGAAACTCGTTAATGAATAAATAATATTGGAAAACTCCTTTTCTCTTGCAAGGCCGATTGGTTTTGGTTTATAAAAACCAAGTCCAGTGGCGATTATTGCATACTCAGCCTCGTACACTCCCTCTTTAGTGATGACTTCAACATAGTCCTCATAACTTTTGATATCGATGACTTCCTTTTTTAAGTGAAAATTATCGAGATTGACGTCTTGTGCAAGCAAAGAAATATAATCTTTCGCGAGAATGCTTTTGATGGTGGCGAGATCAACAATCTCTTTTTCGGGATAAAGAGCGGTTAACTGTCCTCCGATTACGTCTCCTGCTTCTAAGACGAGATGCGAAATATTTGCCTTGTTTAGACAACCGGCGAGATATAAACCGACAGGACCTGCTCCGATAACAATAACTTTTTTCATAAACCTACGAAGTATTATACTATACATCCGCATATTTGTTATAATTGCTAACGAAAGTTGGTGGCAAGCTTGAAATACATATTTATTTCAAAATCAGTTGAAGAAACGCAGAGAGTCGCAAAGCGGCTCGCTGAGAATTTGTTTCCGGGTGCAGTTATTACTTTGAATGGACCTTTAGGAAGCGGCAAGACGACGTTTGTCGGCGGTGTCGCGAAAGGTCTTGATATTAATGAAAGAATTATTTCTCCAACCTTTAATATATTAAAATGCTACTTTGAAGCTCGCCTTTTGATGTTTCACATCGATGCCTATCGCCTAGAAAACCGCGATAGCGAACTTGGCCTTGAGGAGTTTATCGAAGGAGAGGGTGTCACTTTAATTGAATGGCCTGATTACATTAAATCCCTTATTCCCGAGAATCATCTTCGAATTGCGATTGAGCCGCTTAAGGAAGACTCTCGTCGTCTGACTATTGAAAGTTTCGGGCAGGCATATGAAGAAATTATTAAGGCATTACAGGAGAGCGAAAATGTATAGTCTCCTTCTTGACAGTGCGAACCGCGACTTAAATGTTGGCATCGTTAAAGACGATATAATTATCGACCGTATTTCCTATACCGCCTGGCAACGGCAAAGTGAATTAATGGTCAAAGAAATCAACGATATATTTAAACGTAATCGAATGGTGGCTAAAGACCTTGACGAAGTAATTGTCACCATCGGACCTGGATCGTATACCGGCATTCGCATCGCTTTGACAATTGCGAAGACTTTCGCGTTTGCTCTGAATCTTAAAATCTATGCCATTTCCTCGTTAATCGCTCAAAAAGAGCCTAATTCTCGAACCATTTCCCTAATTAACGCACGCAGCAACCGCAGTTATGTCGCCATCTATGATCGAGACGGAAAAGTATTGGCCGAAGAAAAAGTTTGGTTAAATGATGAGCTCTTAAAATGGATTGAAGGCAATTCTGATTTTATCGTTTCTGGGGACGCGAAATATTTAGGCGTGGATGCCTATAACCCAGATATATTACGAGGCATGCTTGATGCTAAACTTAAAGCTTTGCCGGTTGATAATATTCTTACGCTTAAACCGGTTTATCTAAAGGATTTGTTATGAGTGTAGAAATAAATCTCCGCTTAATGGAAAGCAAAGATTTAAATCGTGTTTTGGAAATTGAAAATGAATCGTTTCTTTCCCCTTGGAAACGACAGGATTTGCTTTATGAACTCAACGAGAATCCGATTAATGTTATTTATGTTTTGGAGGTTATTGAAAATAGTACAAAAGAAATCGCTGGATTTATTGATTTCATGATTACTTTTTCCTCGAGCACAATCTCACAAATCGCGGTTGCTAAGAAATATCGAAATATGCAAGTAGGTTCTAAGCTACTTAATCGGATGATTGAGCATTTAAAAAGTGAATATGACGAAGAAGTGGAAACGATTACTTTAGAAGTAAGAACCCACAATAAAACAGCAATTGCCTTTTACGAAAAATATGGATTCGAAGCTGTCATGATTAAGCCGGATTACTATAGTAACGGCGATGATGCTTTGTATATGATTAGGAGATTAATTTAGTATGGCTTTGATCTTAGCGATTGAATCAAGCTGCGATGAAACAGCGGTGGCCATCACCAAAGATGGGGCTTTACTTAGTAATATCGTCGCGACCCAAATCGAAATGCATAAAAAGTATGGTGGTGTCATGCCGGAGATGGCTGCCCGTTTACACGCTGAAAACATCACGATTGTTTTAAAAGAAGCTTTAGAAAAAGCCGAGATTAAACTCGAAGATGTCGATGCCTTTGCTTTTACAAGAGGTCCGGGTCTAATCGGCGCCCTTCATGTTGGCATGCAAATGGCTAAAACCCTGGCGTTGATTTATCATAAGCCACTCATCCCTGTTCATCATCTCGCCGCGCATATTTACGCGAACGAATACATCAAGCCCTTTAAGTTTCCGATGCTTTGTACAGTTGTTTCCGGCGGCAACACCGAATTAGTTTATATGGCCAAGCATCTTGATTTTAAGATTGTGGGAGAAACAAAAGATGACGCGGTTGGTGAATGTTTTGATAAAGTCGCCCGTGTTTTAGGACTTCCTTACCCTGGTGGCTTGCCAATTGATAGGAACGCGAAACTAGGTAACCCAACTTATAAATTGCCGACTCCCTATATTAACGGAGGTTTTGACTTTTCGTACTCAGGTTTAAAAACAGCGGTTGTTAATCTCGTTAATTCGTTAAAGCAAAAAGGCGAGGAAATTAACCTTCCTGATATGTGCAAATCATTTCAAGATATCGCGATTGGCATGGTTGTTGATAAAACAATAAAAGCCGCGAAACATTATCAAGTTAAGCAGGTTGTGCTGGCCGGAGGCGTCTCTGCCAACTCATATTTAAGAGAACAAATTAGTAATCATTTCGTTAATAGCGAGATTGATGTTATCATTCCGCCCTTATGGGCGACAACTGATAATGCCGCGATGATTGCCAAATTAGCTGACCATCTATATGAGCGTCAATTATTTGCCGGAATGGATATTGGTGTCGATCCCAATTGGCGAATTTCCGATTACGACAAATTTTGATTTGTAAGTGATATATAAACTGTTAATTGATATAATTAAAAAACGAGCAGCGGAGTAAAAATATGGAACCTTTAAGCATTACTGTTTATGACCTTTATGTCATTACCTATGGGGATGACGAAGAATTTAAAGAAAAACTAAAACAAGGCGTATACCTTGAGGGTTGGGTCAAATCAAACCGTGATAACAAGGCGGTTGGTTTCATTGATTTTAACGATGGTACGAACTTTAAAGGCATCCAATTAGTCTACTCTCGTGAGAATCTTGAAAACTACGAGACAATATCAAAAATTAAAACCGGTTCTTCAATTCGGGTGGTGGGTGATTTTGTTTTAACTCCCGAGGCCAAGCAACCATTTGAAATTCACGTTAAGGAACTTGAAGTCGTTGGCGAATGTGCGGATGATTTCCCTTTGCAAAAGAAATATCACTCAGTTGAGTTTTTAAGAGACATTGCTCATTTAAGAGCAAGAACGAATACCTTTAGCGCCGTCTTCCGTGTTCGTAACGTTTTAACGATGGCGATTCATACCTTTTTTCAAGAACAAAACTTCATTTATGTTCATACGCCGATTATTACCGGCAGTGACGCAGAAGGCGCGGGAGCGACTTTTTCGGTCGTGACCGGCGAAAAGAAAACTAACGTATTTTTTGGAAAAGACGCCGCCTTAACCGTCAGTGGTCAGCTTCATGTTGAAGCTTTCGCAATGGCCTTTCGTGATGTATATACGTTTGGTCCGACTTTTCGAGCTGAGAATTCGAATACCCCTCGTCACGCGAGTGAGTTTTGGATGATCGAACCAGAAATCGCCTTCGCTGATTTAGGCGATGATATGGAACTGATTGAAGCTTGTGTTAAATACTGTATTGAATACGTGTTAGATCGTTGTCCATTAGAAATGGAATTCTTTAATAACATACTAGATCAGTCACATACTTTACTAGATCGTCTGAATGCTTTGTTAGAGTCTGATTTTAAGAAGATGACGTATACGGAAGCGATTGATTTATTAGTTAAGGCCGTCAAAGACGGAGTTAAGTTTGATAACCCCGATGTCGTTTGGGGCATGGACTTGCAAAGCGAACACGAACGTTATATTACCGAGAAGGTTGTTAACGGTCCGGTCTTTTTGATTAATTATCCCCAAGAACTCAAGGCTTTCTATATGTATCAAAACGATGATGGCAAAACGGTCGCGGCTTGTGACCTTTTAGTGCCTTATGTCGGTGAACTCGTCGGTGGATCACAACGCGAAGATCGTTATGACCTATTAAAAGATAAGATGGAAGCCTTAAACCTTCTTCCTGACTTATCTTGGTACCTTGATTTACGTAAATACGGCGGTTGCCCCCATGCCGGTTTTGGCATCGGCTTTGACCGTTTATTAATGTATATTACGGGAATCAACAACATTCGTGACGTCCAGCCTTACCCCAGATCGGCAAATGCTTTAAAATATTAATATGGCTGATATCAAAGAAAAAACCGCAGAAGAAATCGCGGAAATAAAGAAAAAACAAAAGGCTCTTTCGAGCCGGCGGATTTTTATTCTTTTTGTCGTGATTGATATTTTGCTCGTTGGAGTCGTGCTTTACGAAATGATTTTCATTGCTTTAGAAGCATTTAAATCGTAATAATTTCGATTTAAATTTTTAATTTATTGAATCGGGGGCAAAGGATTGTCGATTGGATTTTTGGTCGCGTCATAATTTTCGAGACTCTTCTCAAAAGCCTTTTTAGATAGAACGAGAATCCTCCATGTCCGGGCGATAAATGCCTGAACGCAGACGATATACCAAATCGCTCCGGTTAAGAAAATAGGGACAAAGACATATGAAGGCCATGCCTTGGCTGATAAATAAGGTTCGGAAATAATCGGTGGCCAGTCAGAGACGATTTCGATGCCGAAGAAAGTTGATTTAGGGGCATTAGGGAAATCAAAGATAAAAAATAAAGTGGTGAAACCTTCGCCATCCGTGCCATCCGTGCCGAAGTAGTCAAAGACATTTAAATCCCAGTGATTGGCAACAGCCATATATGTAATTAAGAAGGCGGCAGACACTAATAAAATAAGGAAAGGAATCCAGCTTTGTAAAAAAAGCAGGCGATGGTTCTTTTTAAAACCGACGCGCCGGAAGTGCCGCGGGCTTTTTACAGCTTTGGTACGCACTAAATCGTACATAAAAGTATCCGCACGTTTCGCCTGTGAGGTCATGATGCGTTTGACGACTAACCCAAGAAGGCCGATTAATACGAAAAGCAAAATGACGACCGCTAGTAATACTAGCAGTAATCTTTTTTCGTTTTCACTGATTTTAATTAAAAAGGGAATCATTGTTCATCCTTCATATCTTCTTCTTCGACGTCAATTGGTTTAGCGTCAATTTCTTTGACTTCGGGTTGATCGATAAATTGACCGGGTTGAGGCGGATAAGGATATCCAGGATAGCCGAAAGGCGGATAGGGATAGGGATAAGGACCGGGTTGAGATTGAGGATTATTCTTTGTTTCTCTATCAGCCCTAGCTTTTTCGATAACTTGTTTAGCCTCAATATCTTCTGGCAAGTCGCTAAATATGCTTTTGCCGGCAAAAAATAAAATAATCATTTTTAGGAATAAAAAAATCATTACCACAGCCGTATATACAACATAGATTGCTAAGATGGCAAGAAAGAATGGCGAAAGGATGACGTAAAGAATGCCTTGACCAAAGATTTGCAAAAATTTAATCATTCTTTTTATTCCTTTCCTGTGCTTATCATTTTATCTTTTGCCTGACGGTTAAACAATAAGTTGTTTGCCAAAGAAATAAGAGCAATCAGAACCGGAAGAAGACCAGTTAATAGAAGACCAAAGGGAGAAGAAATGATTGGATAGAGTAAGGCAAAAAGAAACATAAAGGCGAGAAGAGACCCGCCATAGGCGATAAGAACCTTATAACTCTTTTGCATGATAAAGGTAAAGGCGATAAAAAACATAAAATAAAGGCTAACGGATAAAAGCAAATACGCTCCGCTTGGAAGAAGAAAGATAAAAGGAATAATCATGATGGTGGTCCCTAATAAAATATAAGAAAAGATTGTTGTGTTAATGGGGTGGTCATTGATTTTATAGCCGAACTTATGAATCTCAGAATGAATAACAATGTAAGAAAAGATCATCTGCGTCAAAGCGAGGTAAAATAAAAAACTCGGAACGATGATATCGACATTCGTAGAACTCGTTAACTGCAAGATGCCTTTAAAGGTATCGATGATGTTGACATCAAAGATTACATTAATAAGAGGAAGAGTTAAAGCCGTGAATAATCCCTGTGCAATACTGGTGATTAAAATAATCCAGACAGCGTGAAGCTTATATTTTATAAAAAGGCCAAAGATATAGCCGGTTATGATCGAAGGAATGACGTAGAAGATTGTAAACGACATATCGAAGATAGTAATGAGCAGACATATAATAATTGTCGCTATTGCATAGATTGGATAGTATTTGTGTTTGCAAAACAAAAAGACGACGGCCGAACTAAGTGGCAGGACAATCATTAAAAATAAAGAAAGGGCTGGCACTAAAGCCGCCAGTAAGGAAAAGATGGCGTTAATCGCCGCCATGATGGCCATATAAGTGATGTTTTGCACTAGCGTCTCGCGCTTAGTCAATAAACTCATATCGTTATTTTAGCATAAGCAATAAATAATATTGTTTTGCTTCTTATCTATTATTGATGGCAAGACTGTTAAGAGGTTTAGTGCGTTTTACTCTCTCTTTTTTTCTTTTTTCGGATTCGGTGCCGATAAGTGAAGTGTGTTCATATGTACCCAATAGTCTTAGTTACGAAGACATGAGTAATAAATTTATAAGTTGGCATGGTATCTTTGGAATCGAATTAGAAGAATACTATGTTTATTTCTATTCTCCTTACTGTGGGCATTGCCAAACGATTAAAGATAAAGTAATTCAATATGCTTTATGCGGCGCGATTCAATTGTTTTTTGTTTCGCCTTCTAATGAAGTTCTTTTGGGGATGAATATTGAATTAACAATTGGAGCTTCATCGATTGAAGCACTATGGATTCTTGGCTATCCTAGTTTATTAAAAATAAAAGAATCGACAGTGGCGATGAACATACCTGGTGCGACCACTATCATCGAATTATTGTCAACATAATTTTCTGCATTAAAACTAGACAAAATAACGCAGTAAATAATTCGATGAGACAGCAAAATATATTAAATATATCGACATTTTTCATGATTTTAAAAGACTTAAAATGATTTCAAACATTGATGCGGTTTACATTGAGAGCATAGTGCTAGTGTGATAAGATATTACCATAGGTAAATATCAATTTTCACATGAACGAATATCAAAATCTTCTTAATGAAAGACAATATGAAGCGGTTGCAACCAAATCGCAATTTGTACGCATCGTCGCTGGCGCGGGAAGCGGTAAAACGCGGGTTTTGACATATCGTATCGCCTACCTGATTGGCGAGATGGGTGTTTATCCGGAAAACATATTAGCTTTTGCTTTTACTAATAAAGCGGCGGGCGAGATGAAGGAAAGAGCTATTAAGCTTGTGTCACACGCCCAAGCCCATCTTCGTCTATCAACTTTCCATAGTTTCTGCGCGCGTTTCTTAAGAAGCGAAATTGGAATTTTAGGCTTTCCAAGCGGCTTTACCATCTACGATGAAGAAGACCAGGAAAAGCTATTAAAAAATGTTGCGGTGGAAATCGAACTTCAAAAAAGAGATCCAATCGTCAAGAAAGCTTTTTCTTTTATTGGCTCGCATAAAACTGAGGGTCGTTATCCGGAAGATGTTATTCTTCCTGATAATGCCTATCCCGAGCAAAAGGAATGTTTAAAGTTATTTCATCTTTATGAGCAAAGGAAGACTGAACACCTGGCGTTAGACTTTGATGATTTGTTGCTTAGGACAATTGAAATCATGGAACGATTTCCGCATGTCCGTCAGAAGTGGTCAGATCGTTTTCTTCATATTTTAATTGACGAATTCCAGGACACGAATGATGTTCAATATCGACTTGTTAAGTTATTCATGAACCCTGATACCTCGCTATATGTCGTCGGGGATCCTGATCAAACTATTTATACCTGGCGAGGCGCGAATCAAAAAATTATTTTAGACTTTAATAAGGATTATCCTCTCGCCGAGACGATTATTTTAGACAGGAACTATCGTTCCACCCAGATCATTCTTGATACTGCGAACCGTCTGATTGCCCATAACAAAAAAAGAGTCCCCAAAGACTTATACACAAAAAATAATCAAGGCGAAAAAGTCGCGACTGAACGCTCTTTTTCAAAGGATACCGAAGCCTCTTGGGTCGTCAGGGAAATCGAGAAGTTAAAGAAAACTAAAATTGATTTTAATTATGGGCAAGTTGCCATTTTGTATCGCTCGAGTTACATCACCCTACCTTTTGAAAAAGAATTGGAAAAGAACAAAATCCCCTTTCAACTTTTTGGTGGCACGAAGTTCTTTCAAAGAATGGAAGTTAAAGACGTGATTGCCTATTTCCGCCTTTTATATAATTCTTTCGACGATATTGCTTTTGAACGCATTATTAATGTCCCTCGTCGTGGGATAGGAGAAACCTCGCTAGCGACTTTAAAAGTCGAGGCCAGAAATCAAGGCTTATCGCTTTATGGCTACCTTCGCGATATTGAGAAGCATGAATCGGAACTAAAAACGAGAGCCATCGTTTCTTTGACGTCGATGGTTAAACTTTTAGAGGCAACAAAAAAGAAGCTTGATGAAAACCTCGAAGCTTATCCAAGTGTCCTTAATCAATTAGTAGTAGAACTCGGATATTATGATTATCTATCTAAAGACGATGACGGTGATGACCGTCTTGACAACGTCAAAATGTTATTTGATGACATTTTTAACTTCGCGAAAAAAAATCCTGAATCGCCTTTTGAAGAGTATTTAGAATACGCAACACTTGCAACATCACAAGATGATATTGATGAAGGTAACTATGTATCAATGATGACCATTCATATCGCGAAGGGTTTGGAATTTGATTACGTATTCGTCATTGGACTTAATGAAGGTGTTTTTCCGAGCAACCGTTCTTTAGAAGAAGAAGGCTTCCGCGGCCTTGAAGAAGAAAGAAGACTTTGTTATGTGGCTTTTACTAGAGCCAAGAAAAAACTTTTCGTCTCTTGTAACAAATCCTATTCTTTCGTCCTTAATTCCGAGCCAATCGCTTCGCGCTTTTATAAAGAAGCGGGATTAGAACTACCTCAGGATAAAGGCTATAATCGTTATCAGGGACAAAGAATTTATGAATTCAAAGATGATTTACTTGATAATCAAGATTTTGCCGACTCCCCCGCGATCGAACAAAAGGATAATTTTGTCGATCACTGGGTCGTGGGTGACATTGCCCTTCACCAAACTTTTGGCGAAGGTGTCGTCACCAAAGTTTTGGATGACACGATTATCGAAATAAACTTTTATGAACATGGGAAGAAATCAATCTTATCAAAGCATTTTATGCTTTCGAAAAAAGGAGTGGCGCGGGCATGAGTGATAAGGAAAGAGTAATAGAACTCACAAAATTATTAGAAAAATACAATCACGAATATTATGTTTTGGACAATCCCACCATCAGTGATGCAGAATACGATCGCTTAATTAACGAGTTAATCCTTTTAGAAGAAAAAAATCCGGAGCTTAAGAATCCCTTTTCGCCTTCGCAAAGAGTCGGAGGCAAGGTTCTTTCCGAATTCGAAAAAATTAATCATAAGCGCAGCATGCTTTCACTTGCTAATGCTTTTAATGAACAAGACATTCGCGATTTTGACCGTAAGGTAAAAGAAGCGCTTGGCATATCATCAATTAATTATATGTGTGAGATGAAAATTGATGGTTTGGCTATTTCCTTAGACTATCAAAATGGGAAACTCAATTATGCGCTTACAAGAGGCGATGGCACTGTCGGTGAAAACGTCACCCATAATATCATCACCATCAAATCAATTCCGATGCAAATTCAAGAGAGCAAAGGTCTCGAGATTCGCGGTGAAGTTTTTATGCCTAAATCCTCATTGTTAGAACTTAATAAAAGGCGCAAGGAAAATGATGAACCATTGCTCGCGAATGCGCGTAATGCGGCAGCGGGTTCCATCCGTCAGCTTGATTCTAAAATCGCCGCGACTCGCAAATTAGATGCCTACTGGTATTACTTTGTTAACGCCGGTGATTTTGGACTTAAAAAGCATAGTGATGCTCTTCTATATTTAGAAAAATTAGGCTTTAAAACGAATAAAGAACGTCATCTTTGCCAAGATATTGGCGAAGTTATCGCTTATATCGAAGAATACCAAAGCAAGCGCAATTCGCTTCCTTATGATATCGATGGCATCGTCATTAAGGTCGATAATCTTGATTATTATAATGAACTGGGTAATACCGCAAAAACACCGCGTTGGGCGATTGCTTATAAGTTTCCGCCCGAAGAAGTAACAACCCGTTTAGTTGACATTGTCTTCACGGTTGGAAGAACTGGTAAGATTACTCCTAATGCCGTTTTAGAACCAGTTCGCGTCGCGGGTTCGCTTGTGCAAAGAGCGACTCTTCATAACGAAGATTTCATCTATGACAAGAATCTAAAGATTGGCGATTTCGTCACCCTTAGAAAAGCTGGAGATGTCATCCCGGAAGTCGTAAAACCACTTGTTGAAAGACGCGATGACAAAATTAAAGATTTTATCATGATTGATAACTGTCCGGTATGCGGATCGCTACTTGAAAAAGTCGAAGCCATGCACTTCTGCCGCAACCCCCATTGCCCGGCCAAACAAATTGAAGGTATTATTCATTTTGCCTCACGCGATGCGATGGATATTGACGGAATGGGCGAAAAAGTGGTGGAACAATTTTTTAATCAGAAGTTTATTACTTCGATTGCCGATATTTATCAACTAAGTAAGCATCGTGAAACAATCGTTGAAATTGATGGCTGGAGTGATAAGTCAATTGATAACTTGCTGGCAGCGATTGAAAAGTCGAAAACTAATTCACTAGAAAAATTGCTCTTTGGGTTAGGCATCAAAGAAGTCGGCGAGAAGATGGCTAAAGTCTTAGCGAGACGTTTTAATGCGCTTGATCGTTTCTTTGACTTAACAATCGAAGAACTTTTACTTGTCGACGATATCGGACCAATCGTCGCCAAATCAATCAATGAGTATTTCCATGATGAGCATTATTTATCGCTAATCGAAGAGTTAAGAAGTTATGGTCTAAACTTCAATTACCTTGGTCAAGATATGATTGATCAGTCTTCTCCTTTCTATGGCAAGACTGTTGTCTTAACGGGCACGATGAACAAATACGGCCGGAAGGAAGCGACAACGCTTTTAGAAAACCTCGGAGCGAAAGTTTCTGGCTCGGTTTCAAAACTAACCAATATCGTTATTTATGGAAGCGAAGCGGGCTCAAAACTCGACAAAGCCCAAACTTTAGGTGTCCAAACGATGGATGAAGAAGAATTTTTATGCCTTCTTCAAAATGAAGAATAATAGTGCTATGATACATTAAGCCTTAATGAGATTAGTAAATGAAAGAAATTAACAAAATTGTATTAAAAGATGCGGCTAAAAGACTCCTTTTTGATATGTCCGAAGAAGAATACGACACTCTTCTTAATGAGTTTGATGTCGTGATTAAACAAATGGAATTAATTGGTCAAATCGAAGGTGTTGATGATTATGAACCAATGACATTTCCTTTTGATTGTGCGACTAAGTATTTGCGCGATGACATTCCAACCAAACCACTTAGTAAAGAAGAAGCACTTAGAAACGCTAAAAATAAATCCGCGGGTCAAATTAAACTTCCAAAGGTGGTCGGTTAAATGGAATTCCTTGATTTAACGATTCGCGAACTTCATAACGAACTTCTAAAAAAGACCGTCACTCCTTTAGACTTGGTCAAAGAAGCGATTTTAAGAGCGAAAGCCGATAACAATAACGCCTTTGAATACATCATGGAAAAAGAAGCCCTTGATCTTGCCATCAAGCTTAAAGAGCCTGAAGCCGATAATATATTCTGGGGTATCCCCTTTGTTATCAAAGATAACTTCTCGACAAAAGACGTCCCAACCACAGCAAGCAGCAATATTCTTAATGGTTATGTTCCGGTTTTTGATGCGACGGTTGTTCGAAAGTTGATGGACGCGAAGGCAATACCAATTGCCAAAACGACCTTAGATGAACTCGCCATGGGCGGATCGGGAACGACCGGACATTTAGGCACAACCTTCAATCCTTATGATAAGCAACATGAAAATATTATTGGTGGTTCTTCTTGTGGCTCGGCGGCTTCTGTTGCCGCTTCGATTGTTCCGTTTGCCTTAGGCTCAGATACCGGCGATTCCGTCCGTAAGCCCGCGAGTTATGCTGGTCTAGTTGGTTTTAAACCAACATGGGGGCGTATATCACGTTTAGGACTATTTCCCTTTGCGACATCTCTTGATCATGTTGGCTATTTTACAAGAAGCGTTTTTGACGCGGCGCTTCTTTTGAATTTATTAGCAGGACGCGACCTTGAAGATTCGACTTCTTCCGATGTTCCCGTGGATGACTATACAAAGTTATTAAACACCGATATTAAAGGCGTCAAGATTGCCATCATCAAAGAAATCGTTGATTCGATTTACGACAAAAGCATTAATGCGGCTTTTCAAAAGACAATTGCCTCTTTAAAAATAAGAGGAGCCAAGGTCGAGTATGTTTCCATTGACCGTAAATTACTTGGGGCGTTATTTCCGACATACGTCGTTATTTCTTGTGCGGAAGCGACGAGTAATAACGCGAATCTTGATGGAATTAAGTTTGGTCCATATCATCAAGGTAATACTTATGAAGAAGTAATGAATAAAGCCCGGAGCAAAGGCTTTTCGGAATTAATCAAAAGACGTTTCGTGATTGGAAGCTTTTGCTTAATGCGCGAAAACCAGGAAGTGTTATTCTTAAGGGCTCAAAAAGTAAGAAAGATGATTGTCGAAAAAGTTAACGACATTTTTAAAGATTATGATGCGATCTTTTTGCCGGCTTCGCCAACAACCGCTCCTAAACTAGGAGAGGCCTCAGATCGCTTATCCGATGAATATTTAATTGCCGATAATCACATGGTCGTCGGTAATTTCGGAGGATTCCCTTCGATTACGCTCCCTCTTGGCTTTAAAAAGAATCTTCCTTTCGGCGGTAATTTAACTGCGAAACCATTTAATGAAGCTAAACTACTTCAAATCGCCAATGTTATCGAAGATATTACTGGCTTCTATAATCTAAGCGTAAGGAATAAGAAGATATGAACTTTGAAGCAGTCATCGGATTAGAAATCCATGTCGAAATGAAAACGCGGAGCAAGATGTTTTCTAGCGCCCCCGTCGAATTTGGTGCGGAAGCTAATACTTTAGTGTCGCCAAACGACATTGCCTTTCCGGGCACGATGCCAACTGTTAATAAACAAGCCGTCATTAATGCGATCCGCGTCGCAAATGCTTTACATATGAGCATTGATAACACGCTTGTCTTTGATCGGAAAAACTATTTCTATAGTGATTTACCAAAAGGCTATCAAATCACGCAGAATATGCGTCCTATTGGCCGTGAAGGCTATTTGGAAATTAAGACTGACACACTTCGAACAATTGCGATCGAAAGATTGCACCTCGAAGAAGACACTTGTAAACAGCTGCACTTTAGTGAATACACTTTGCTTGATTATAACCGTTCAGGCGTACCATTAATTGAAATCGTCTCAAAACCGGACATTCGTTCTGGCGAGGAAGCAATGAAATATGTCGAAGCTATTCGCTCGATCGTCATTTATGCGGATGTAAGTGATGGCAAGATGGAAGAAGGTTCGCTTCGTTGTGATGTTAATATTTCATTGCGTCCCATCGGCATAGAAAAATTAGGAACGAAAGTCGAGATTAAAAATCTAAATAGCATCGCCAATATTCAAAAGGCGATTGATTTTGAGATTCGACGGCAAGAAGGCTTATTATTAACTGGTAATCCAATTATTCAAGAGACGAGACGCTTTGATGAAGCTTTAAAAGAAACAATTACTATGCGTGTTAAAACTGATGCGGTGGATTATAAATACTTTATTGAACCAAATATTTCTCCGATTAATCTAAGTAGTGATTTTATAAATGCCGCGATCGCCTCTTGTCCGGAACTCGCTCAAGTCAAAGAAAAAAGATATCTTGAGGTGCAAGGCTTAAGCGAGCGCGATGCGAATATCATTTTACAAAGTAAAGATTTATCGAAATACTATGATGACGCTGCTAAACATACTAATCACTTTAAATCATTAGCCAACTGGGTAACCGGTGAAGTCATGGCTTATTTAAATAAGCGCAATATTCCGATTGAAAACTTCTTTATTTCGCCTTCGCAGTTAGGACTACTAGTCAACATGATTGAGAAAAATGAAATATCGAATAAACAAGGAAGAGATATCTTCCAAGAGATGATTACTAATGCCACAACCGTTAAGGAAGCCAAGGAAAAGCTGAAGATTGGTACGCAAATAAATGATGATAATGTTATTCTTACATATGTAAAAGATGTCTTAGATGCTTTTCCTGATTCGATTAAAGACTATAAAGACGGAAAAGATCGAGCTGTAGGTTTCTTGGTTGGTCAAGTCATGAAAAGATCACAAGGCAAAGTTAATCCAGGATTAACATCTAAACTTCTTTTAGAAGA
>JBAYBO010000005.1:0-32582 GCA_041669225.1 Bacilli bacterium
AAATGCAAGATATCATGCGGTTTTTATAATCCACGAATAATTCAAAAAATGCAATTACCTAGACAAGAACGGATGAAAAAGACGAGACCGTTAAATTATTGCATTAACTATGAAATCTGACGAACATTTTTAGTTTTTTGCAATATTTTATAAGTGGGATGTGAAAAATTTTTTTAAAATTCCATATTTAATTGCATATATTAATAAAAAAGCATGGATTTTAAATCACGAACCAGAAACCTAGCATGTTGTTGCGCACCGCTATAAGAGGGGTGAGCATTTGTGGTAAAATATTGACCTGTCAATCCATAATCACTAACGTGGCCTAAGACTGGTCCGTCAAATTTTTCATTAATTCCAATCATATAATTATCAGCACCGGTCGTCAGTTCGGATTCAAGTGCTGAATTCACATTCCAAATTGGAAAAGCATGAAAAACCATCGCTCCAATCTCATTGAACTGTCCATAAAAATGATTTAAATATCCAAAATTTATGCCTTCCGTTGAGAAAATAAGTGAATTTGTCGTCGCTGACCAAGTCTCATCATGATCAGGGTTATCGGGCTTGAATGAATCGCCATGATAAATGCCATCTTCAGATATTTGAAGGCTGAGCCAATAACGTGATTCATAAGTTGTTTCCGGTTGAGGTAGCCGCACTGCATTCCAACTGGAAAAACTAGTCAATAATGATGCTGCTGTTCCATTGTATTCTGGGCAATTCGTCAGATCGATATAAGAAAATAAATCGTAGTTGCTTTCAATTCCGTTCCAAAGAACGGTATTCATCGCCAAATTGTTGATTGAGCCAAACCAATTCGTGTTAAGTAAAATATCGTCTTCGGTAATATAAGGGGCGATTATTGATAGTAATAAAGAAGGAGAAACATTAAGCGGACCCGAAAGATTTATGACATCATATTGACCGCTTAACTCACGATAAATGATTGAAGAATCAATTCCGACATAAGTTATGGCATCACTAAACGTAATTACTTTTTTTCTGTTATTCTCATGAGCACTAATGATTAAGTCAATTTTATCGGCAATCGTGCTCCCGTCACTTTGCACACGACGCGGATTCGTTGCTGCGTTAATGTAAATGGTCTTTATATTGTTGCACTCATAAAAAGCTTCCGCGTGAATAAAGTTTATTCCGTCAAACATCGTTATTGTCTGGAGGTTTTGGCAGTCATAAAAGGCCCGATAATCAATGCTTGATAAATTGCCATTTAAGATTAATTCGATGATATCATCATTGCCGGAAAATGCACTTCCGTTGATTTTATTGATTGGTGATCCGTCATTTCTAAAATTAGGAATGACAACTTTGTTACCAGTACCAATATAGCTGACAATTTCATTTTCTTCATTAAAAATGAAATCAGCTTCATTGCTCCAATTTTCCCATTGCGCATATAGTTGATTTATCGCATTTTGTTGACTAATTTTTGAGCCAAGACCAATTCGTTTTCCTGAACCGTCAACCTCTGTATTCCAAGACGTCAATGTCGCTCCTTCTTTTTCAAAATAGCGACTACCTTGGAGAGAATTGATTCTTGTATGGTAATAGGTCAATGGATGTTCATATGACAAAAGAAGAGTATCAGAATTACCAATACGCGTCCCGCCATTAAGTTCATATTGAACTAAAAATTTATTCTCATTTTCAACCTTTGAAACATAGTAATTGGAATAGACGATATTGGACTTCTTAACTGTATTTAAATTCTCGTCGCTTGTCAGATCAAATGTCCACGAATGACCATTGGACAAAATATTCGTAATTTCCCCTTCAAATATTGATTGATTCAAGGACCATCCCACGAATTGCGATGATGGTTTTGGTGTCACATGAACGTGCACTTCGGTTCCCGCCGGATAATATCCAGGAACGGGTTCGGAAGTCACGGTTCCTAAATTATTATCGTTAACAAAATTAAACATTATGTTTTTTTTGTCATAAGCATAAACGCGAACAGTGCTTTTTCGAGTGACGTTTGGAAAGTTAACTGTGACTAATCCTGCGTCTTCTTTATATGTACAATAGTTTTTTATTTCATCAAAATCATAACCAGCCTTGAAGACGATATTAAATTCAGCATCTTCACCACGCATGATAGAAACTTTATTGCCTCCAATAGTAGAAAAATAATCGCTCGCCTCTAATTCGACAACAATAGGCAAACGTTCGATTACTTTAACTGTTAAAGCACTGCCAAGGCCAACTGATACCGCGCCTAAGAGCACAATGCTCATTACATATTTTCTTTTCTTTTTGTCCATTTTTTAATTTTAAACTATTTATTCAATAAACACTCCAATTTCAATAGCGGATTGCAAACCAAAACTTTTTGATTCTTGTAGATAGTCTAATCCAAAAACGCTTCAACTTCCCTTTATGTGGTTTAGGTAGGAACTGCGTCGATTGCGAGCCACCGTGCCTTCGCCAATAACTTAGTGGTTCATTTAAGAAAAGAACTTTGCCATGCTTTGTGCATACCATTCCAATCCATTCATCATAGAAATATGGCATCTTTTTGGGAAACGGAAATACTCTATTAAGAATAGTATTTTTAATAGCGATAAGCGAACCTCCATATGCAGTTTTTATGATATTACGAACAATGCCTGGTTTAGCATTCCGATCTTGAAAAAAAGAATTGCGAATAATGTTTAATTTTTCGTCAGTCACAATACAATCGTGCATCACCATTACTATTTTATCATTTAAAAAAAACTGACTAAGTACCTTTTCGACTTTATTTGCTACCCAGACATTATCATCGTCTGAAAGAAAAATATATTCACCTTGAACATTCCTTAAAGCATTTTCATAATTGCCGTCAACGCCATGTTTACCTTCATTATGAAAAAGCTTTATGCGTGCATCTCTGCTGGCATATTCATTAATGATTTGAATGGTTGTATCCTTTGATCCATCATCGGAAATGATGATTTCATCATCACTGGATAGGTTATCGATAATTGTATCTAGTTGGGGCTTTAGAAATTTTTCAGAATTATAGGTTACCATCGCCACCGAAACTCTTGTGTTTTTGTTCTCAATCATGGGCATATTATAAGCAAATTAGAAGATTCTTACAACGCGTATATGCACTAAAGTTCACTATACTTGCTTTGAATAGAAATGTTATAATAGCCGAGCCAATTATGGAGGACTGAATATGAAAGTTTTAGTCACGGGCGGCGCTGGTTTCATTGGAAGCCACACAGCTGTTGAATTATTACAAAACGGATATGACATTATTGTGGTCGACAACCTATCAAACTCTAGCAAGATTGTCGTTGACCGCATCAAGGAATTAACTAATAAGGATTTTTCTTTCTATCAATGCGATGTTGAAGATTATGAAGCGATGAAAAAAATCTTTGTAGAAAACAAGATTTCAACGATCATTCATTTCGCCGGTCTTAAGTCGAATGCTGAATCAATTGAAAAGCCAGGATTATACTTAAACGTTAACATCTATTCAACTTATACATTGTTGAGATTGATGGATGAATTCGAGATTAAAAAAATGGTTTTTTCTTCTTCAGCCACCGTCTATGGTACACCCGATAAAGTTCCGGATGTTGAAACTGATTTAGTAGGTAAAGTCATTAGTCCTTATGGATTAACCAAATACTTAAATGAACTTTTAATTAAAGATTTTGCGGTTCAAAGATTAGATACTAAAATCATCGCCTTACGATATTTTAACCCTATTGGAGCCCATCCTTCGGGACTAATTGGCGAAGATTCTACTCAGCAGATACCTAATAATCTAGTACCATACATTACTAAAGTAATGCTTGGTCAGCTTCCTTATTTAAATGTCTATGGGAACTCATATAAAACAATTGATGGTACTGGCCTACGCGATTACATTCATGTCGTTGACCTTGCCCAGGGTCATGTCGCGGCTCTTAACTATCTAAATAAGATGCCAGACAATTACGATGTCTTTAATCTCGGAACAGGCAAAGGGATTACGGTTCTTCAACTCGTTTCCGCTTTCGAAGAAGCATCGGGTATAAAAATTCCTTACAAAATAGTTGATATCCGGCCAGGGGATGTGCCACTCAGTTTTGCCTTTGTCGACAAGGCAAATAAATATTTGAATTGGAAAACAAAGTTAGATTACAAAGAATGTGCTCGTGACGCGTGGCGATGGCAAAAAAACAATCCTAACGGCTATCAAAAATAATTACTATTTCCTCAGTTTTAGTTTTCTTAGCGTTGCAACAATAATGCCTTTGAATCTATTTTTTCTTGAAATAATATTTACTTTTTGAATTAATGGCCTCTTAAAGGCATGATAATTTTTTTGATAGTAAATTGACCAAATTCGATCGCGTTCGTTCGGTTTTTCAATTGACTTTAATAATAAAGGCTGTTTAAAATTCTCAATGTTAATTTCTTCGATAAAGCCATCGCTTTTAAGAACCTTATTATAAATAACCATGCCTTTATCCGAATTAATTAAGCAGAGAGATACGCCGCGATTATCAAAAAAATCTTTTAATTTGAATCCGCCCCATAGGTCGGCTCCGGTAATATCGCTAACTCTTCCATATGAAGTGTATAAACAATTATAACAAGCTGGTCTTTGCGTAATGTGTGAATAAAACACATTCGCATATTCGTTTTTATAAACCTTTTTGCCTTCATCGTTTACAAACGATTCAATGTGTTTATGCCAACCCTTTTCCTTGTCCCTGAATTGAAAAGAAGAAACATTCCCATATTGCTTTTCGATACTTTTTATATATTCTTCAAAAATCATCGGCGAAGTAACACCATGACAAACAATGTCCATTGTTAACAAGTTACTCCGATTAATTTTTTTATAGTCCAGTAATGATAGAAGACCATTAATAATGCATGGAGTCCCCGAGTAAAAAACTTTTTTGCCATTGTCTAAATCATCAATCACCATTTTAAAAGTATCTTGGATAAGATCACTTTGGACATATTTTGATTTTTGCATGGCTTGAACATCTTTTATATCCGTTGCACGAATATGTTTAATTTTATTGCTTTGATCAATAATGGCGCCATAAACGATTCCGTTTTCTTCAATATAACTTTTTGCTATGACATAAAATAGCCCACCTGAACGCGAATTCATTCGCTCGTTATCATCGACATTTTTGAAAGCTAAAACCTTAATGTTATTGTGTTTTTTAACAACTTCGGGCGTGATATATGGGCAGACAGACTCACAAGCACCACAATCAATGCACTTGTCAGGATCAATCCATGGATATTTAAAACCCTCGTTATCTTTGCGGAATGATATAGCTCCCGTTGGGCAGACATTGATACATGCACCGCAATAATTGCAATCTCTTTTAGCGGTCGCAAGCCTTTTACAAGCGAAAGAGGACAAATACTCGAATGAAATCAGCTTATCTTCATGAATTTTTGCTTTGACGCGTCCATAATCAATTGTCTTATTGTTTTGTCCTTCTATCGTGTATATCACTTCTTGTAAGTTATAGCGATTAATAAAATCAAACATTCGCGCATTAGGAGCGTCTTTTCTATTTTGTGGAAACAGCGTAAATATCTTTTCAAAGATAGTCGAAAAAACAAGTCCATGAAAAGAATTTGTTATTACGTAATCAGCGTTGAGAAAGAGACCCAAGAATTTATCTACACCAGCATAAGAAACATATTCGACCATACCAGCTTTTTTCTTTAACGTGTCGCTAATTTGAATAATTCGTAGATTACATTCTTTGGCTTTGCTGATAGCAAACTCCATTAGGTTGGAATTATTTTCTAGCGAATAAATCAATAAGTAGCCCTTTGCATTTGGCTTTTTGGCATATTTTTCCCATTCGTTCTTGTCAAAAAGTAAGGTTGGATCAATATGCGCTTTGCCATTTATGCCAATCCGCGACAATAATTCGAGACCGCTCTCTTCTCTAATCGACAAAAAATTGAATGCTGATAAATAGCTCTTAAGGTTATATAATTCGGCATCCGTATATTCGGTTTTACCGAAGCTAGCGGCATAGGAAAATTTTTTCTCATCAGGACAAAAAGAGAGATAATATGCATCATCATTTTTGTTCCATTGAAGATTAAATATTTGATCACTTCCCGCAATTAAATAGTCATATTTCTTTTGAAGTTGAGCTAAATCGTTATGATTGTCAATTCTTTCAGTGACAGCAAGATTTTGCTGATAAAATTTTAAAAAAGTCTTTTTCTTCTTTTGCTGCAAGATATTTAGCATAAGCTGCTTAGGATTTAGTGAAAATATGGGTTTTTCAATCGCTTTTGAGTGATAATTGATAAGTTCGGGTGAAACGCCAACCTTTTCCAAAGCTTTTTGCAAAGCAAAGGCTTGAAGCACTGCTCCATAGTTGTTGGCTCCTTGAAAGGTTAAAACTCCAACTTTTCTTTTCATTTATTTTATCTTAAATGATTTTAAGAAAATTTCCTCGGTATAATTGCCAAATGGTTTATTGGGATAAGCGGCAACTTGCAATATGCCAGGACCACTTTGTGCCAAATTGAACTCAATGAAAACTGGCTCTTCATCATGGGTTATTGCAAAATCCCATGCAATATAACGAATACTCTTAAATCTTAAGTGTGATTTCAAAACTTGTGCGCAGATTTTGCTAAACAAGGGGATTTCAAAACCGGCGAATGATAACCCATTTATTTGGTCAAAATCCGAAATATTCGGCGTGTTGTTGTTAAACCCGCGCGACCTTAAGGTTCCGTCTTCATTTATCGGTATATATACTTCTCCGCCTAATGTTATATGTTCGGAATCACTACTTTCAATGCGCAAACAAGCGGCCAATATTTGTGGTTTTTCGCCATAATACAAACTATATATCCGTATTGTTGGCAATGCTTTAGAACCGAACAAAGCAAATGCCTTATTGCTAACAATAACCTCTTGTACGACAAAGTCGCTATATTGAGATAGCGCCGCTTTGATAATGTCAATATTATTACGATTAAATACAATAATGCCTTTGCTTCCGCACGTATCCTTGCCAGGTTTAAAAATATACTTTTTCGTTTTGTCTAAAGAGCCAACGAACTCTTCAAATGATATCTCGTTATACGCTTTATCAAGAAGAAGGCCTCCATCAATTCTAAACAACAATGTCGCTGGGTGGATCAAGTCAGGGAGCAAGCCCAAATACAATGCCTTATTGTCTATCGCGTTTGCATAACTTTGATTATTTAGAAAAGTTTTTATGTAGGTGTAAAGAAAATAGTTTGGAAAAAATGAGGGCAGATAACCACCACAAAAAAACTTATAACTCGATATGTAGCTATAATCATTTTTGTTTAATGTAACACCAAACTGTTTCCAGTATTCTTTGCTTTGCTTTTTTTCTTCTTTACTTAAACAATCAGAATCAATCTTGGAATTTTTTTGTAAATAAGAAAAAACTCTCTTAAGTTCTATTTTACTGAGATAGTTTCGAATTTCAAAAAGTTTCATATGCCCCACAATTCATAAAAAACATTCTACTACATAATGGGAGTATGTTTAAAGTTTACTTTTATGTCGATTTGAATAAACTATGCTAGATTTCAATATATTTTCTGAACTATTTAGTTAAATATTTCTTACGACTTTTCGATATTTGAACACCGTTTTCATTCAGTGCTGCGAAAAATTTTGAATGTTCGCTTCTTCTATAAGTACCTAAAGTAGTGAATCCAGAATTAACAATTCCCTTAATGCTTCCTGGATTGCTTGGTGCAGTGTAACCCAATAGTGCATAGTCAGAGTTCTCTTGGATAATCCTGGAAAGAAGTTTTGTGTAATGACCAAGCTTTCTATAATTCTCGTTCGTGTTGAAATCAAAAAGAATGAAGGCGCTATTTCCAATTTTCATCGACAGGTGGATGTATTCTAGACAAAATGAATCGCAGTTTGTTATTGCCCAGCCATATGAAAGATAATCGCTGTTGTTGTGAGTAAAATAAAAGGTCGCATTGTTTGCAAAGCGATTTAGATAATGACGGGAAGGGGGAATTTTGAATTTATTGCATGAATCTAGGTACTCATCAACGTTTTTTATGATAGAAAAATTAACGCCGCTATCTAATTCAACGTTTTCAAAGATTCTATTATTTATATAGTAAAAGAATATGAGCCGTCTCTTAAAGTACATACCATAGGCCACTTTTATGTAATTAAACAGTTTTGCCATCGATTTCCTCTTTTATATACTAACACCAATATAAAACATTTATGAACATTCATATGTTTTTTCTAATTTTAAAAACAGCAAAGCGATATTGCACTCAAGAAAAAATGGCAAAACAACACGATTATCAAAATGAAACTTAATCGATAATACTGTCTGCTAAATATAAAGCTCGATAATATGCTAATGACAGTAGCCTAAATCAAAAAGTTCTCTTTTGCTTTATTGCATAATCAAAAAAATATATCATTAACACATGGAACTTAACTTAAAAAATAAAAAAGTCTTAATTATTGGAGCCTCAAAGGGAATCGGTGAAGCCATTACTTGCGAATTTGCCAAAGAAGAAGCAAACATCGTGGCAGTAGCCCGTACTGAATCACTTCTTAAAGAAGTTGGTTGCAAGTGCCTTCAACTATCTGCTGCTTCTTTTAATTATTTGACGGCAGACATCTTAAACGGCGACATCAAAGATATTACAAAAACATTAATAGACAACTATGGACCATTCGACATTGTTGTTCATAATGTCGGAACTTCGCTGGTTTCTCGAAACATTCATGGCGGCTATAAAGATTGGAACGAGGCTTTAAAGATTAACGCCTTGGCTGCGATTGAGATGAATAGTCAATTAATCCCTAATATGATTAAAAATGACGTCGCTGGCCACGTAATTCACGTTTCCTCAATCTCAGCGACATACTTGCGAGGAAACCCCCTATATGCGTCAAGCAAAGCCTTTTTAAACGCTTATGTCGTCACAGCCGGAAGAGAATTAGCTCCGCAAGGCATCGTTCTTTCTGCCGTAATGCCTGGCGCGGTCGCTTTTTGCGGATCCTACTGGGATAATCTGATTCAGGAGAACAATCCAAAGGTTGATGATTTTTTAAGGCATCATCAAGCGATTGGAAGATTTGGTACTCCAGAAGAAATTGCTTCGCTTGTCGTCTTCTTAGCTAGCGATAAATCGTCATTTATGCCTGGCTCCATCGTTCCTGTTGATGGCGGAAACATGTAATCTATCAATGCAAAAAATGAAAATTGGTATTCTTACTTTTCATAACCTTGATAACTATGGGAGTTTGTTGCAAGCATATGCTCTCTCTTCTTTCTTTAACGAAAATGGTTTTGATAGCGAGTTAATAAACTTTAATGAGCCAAACTATCTAGAAAAGAGAGGCAAACAAATTAGAATTGTTAGACTGCTAAAAAACTTTCCATATTTGTTCAATAGTAAGAGAAAAAAGGTCGCCTATACCGCCGTTTTTGCTAATCGTTCGCCGTTTTCATCTTTTCGCGAGGAGTACTTGAAATTTTCAAAACCTTTTTTAAAAGGGACACTAAACACAATAAGTGATTATTCGGGTTTGATACTCGGTAGTGATCAAGTACTAAATCCTCATTGTTTGAATGACGCTTTTGCCCTAAATTTCGATTGCAAGTGCCCAATTTTTATCTATTCTGCCAGCGTCGGTGTCAATGAGGTTAATCAGCTTCATTATGACTACTACAAGCACTTAGCCAAGGCCGAAAAAATATCTTGCCGTGAAACAGACAATTCACGCTTTTTGGAAGCAATAGCAAGCAAAAAAATAATCACGACTTTAGATCCTGTCCTCGTGCACGATAGTAATTTTTATGATGTTTTAATAAAGCCTGAAAAAAAACCACATCCAAATTCATATTCCCTACATTTTTTGCTTGGTAATCGCTTAGAAAATGTAAAACTTGCTAGATATATTTCAAAACAGCATAAAAGTGAAGACATCATAACTTATCCAACATGCGGTGACTTATACTTTTTTGATAAACACAGCATGATTGAAACTGATGGTTCTTTTTCGCGTTTGTTAATGAATATAAAGAATTCAAAATTAGTCATTACCGATAGTTATCACATTATGCTGATGGCAATTATATATAAACGTGAGTTTGTCTTTATTCCAAAACATAATAATGATAGCCCTTCTGGAGAAAACACTAGGATTACTGATTTTCTTCAGCTTGTGGGATTGGAAAATAGGTTTGTTAAATGTAAAAAAGATTTTCAAATGGTTGGGCCAATCGACTATTCTTCTGTATATAAAAAACTTGCGAGCCGAAAACAGACGTCGCTCAACTATCTTAATTCCATAATTGATCGCTTAAACAGTAAGTAGACTTACTTGTCTATTACTTTTCCTTTTTTAATAAGCCTCCATCCTTTGCGAATCATGTTGTGGATGGCCCAAGGCTTTTTGTTTGATATTGCAATGTAACGAACATCATAATACAAAATTATAAGCCAATAAGTTATAGGATGAGTTAACTTCATGATTGCTCCCTTAGTAGCAAAATACTGTTCGTCAAAGCCCTTGAAGTACGTCGAAGAATCTTCCATATCAACAATAATTTTATAAATAGGTTCGCCATCACGGTAAATAATGCAATTCTTATTAAAGATATCATAGATGAAAAGTGAATCTTCACCAGCATATAAATAATTGGGAGTTCCAACTTTTTCACAAAAAGAAAGATTGAAGTATTTTATCGCTGCCTTACGAATGCATAGTCCCGGCCCTCCGCCAAACGAAACATCAAAAAAGAGTTTTGCCATTTTGCTTTTGCGATTTCGAACACGCTCCGTGCCTTCTTGGCTCGTGAAGCCATTGATGACGGCGGCATCAAGATTTCTATCCGCAAATAGATTGATGATCCTTTGCTCATATCCGCTGATGAGTTCACAATCATCATCCATGAAGATACCAACATCCGCGCCAAGGTTCTGAAGGCAAATATTGCGATTGACGCTAACCCCCCGAGTTCTAGAAGAAATAACTTTAATTGAATGATTATTAAACTTCGTAGTATATGTTCCTTCTGAATCACACTGATTGGCAATAATGGCATTTGTTTCCAAATTCATTTTTTTGCATAATTCGATAATTTGATCTTTGTTTCTATTCATTGTCGCAACAAGCACTTCCAAAGTTTCTGGAGCCGGACGATCAAAGAAAATAGTATTGTTTTTGCTACGTAAAGCCAAAAAGAAGTTTTTGAAAAATTTCCCGTTAATAACTATTTGAAGGGGAATAAAAATGAGTAAAAAGAAAGAGCCACGTATGATTGTTTGGATTCCATAACTCAGGAATCGTATATCAGCAAAATAAAACACGACTAAGACAACAAGAGCGCTGATTGCGGCAATTATCGAATTGCCAAGTAATGAAAACCAATACCTACTTTGTTTAAGATGAAGCGATTTCGAATTATAAATCGAAAGGGCAATAGATTCCACTACATAAGAAAATACCGTTCCGATAATACATCCCCATATGCCAAAAACGTAGCAGAGTCCAATGCTAAGTCCAACATTAATAATAAAAACAATCGCATATATCAAAGCGGGAATTTTATTTTTATTTAACCCTCTTTGAATACTGAAACTGAAAGATTGTCCAACAAGCAATAAATTACTAGCAAGAATCACTAACGAATAATAGAAAATATATTGTCGATCGTATCCTATCCAGGCAATGATGAATTGCTGACCGGTTGCAAGAAATCCAAAGACAATACAAGTGAGGATGATGATGATGACTTTTGACACAAAATCATAGACTCGTTGGACTTTATCCATGTTACCATCCACTGCGTCTTGCATGATTCTTGGCGAAAATAGATCGGTAATGGCACTTGACATACCCGCCAAATAGGCGACGAATACAACACTGAGTGAATAGATGGTAACGTCAATCGGTGTCATAACGAATCCAAGTACAACCTTGTCAGTAATTGTGTTTAATCTACTAAGAGTAATGATAATGAATACGAAAAATGAAAATTTAACAATATCAAAAAATCTTTTTTTATCTTGCCGTATAAATTTAAAGGTTGGTTTGAATTTTAGTTTGATTGCAACAAAACAAATATTCATGATAATCGATAAAAGAGAGATCGATAAAGCTACCCAGGAAAGAGCAATAGCATTACCATAATTCGTAAATAAAATAATTACGGATAAAGCTGGCGTTAATACAGTAATAACTAAATCCACAAAGTGTGTCCAAATAAATCTGCGTTTATATGAACTCATCAAGCGGAAAACCATTCCCGGGAAGTCAAGAGAAACTCCAATAACAGATATACCAAGAATGATAGCAACCATATGTCGTTCAGACTCAGAATATTGTGACAAAGGTATCACGCCCGTATAAATGACCACCGCCAATATCGTACCGATAATAAAAGAAACAATTCCGACAATGAGGAATATGAACAAGAATAGACCATATGCCTTTTTTTCGCCTTCTTCCCCCTCTTCCTTTTTTGCCAAGCTAAGAAAACGAAAAAAGGCAGAGTTCATACCAAGTGACAATAAAACAAGATAACCGGAGATAGACGCTGCAAAACTACGAATTCCGTATTCAACATCGCCTAATCGTTCAAGAACGAATGGTGTATAAAAAAGGGAAATCAAAACCGATAATGCCATCGTTAAATAGGACATTATTGCGGCGACAAAAATTGTCTTTTTCTCGTTTAACTTATGCATACTACGAGTCTAATTTCCTTTCTTTTTGATAACTATCAACAATAGCTCTTATTTCCTGAGGAACTTTCTTTGTTCGACTTATGAGTTTCCAAAAAGTCCATAATATGCATTTCAAATCTACTAATAGATTATTATGATAACAATAGTGCAATTGAAGTTTGATTTTTAAAGGACGGATGTAATATAAATATGCTTCATCAGCATTTTGAGCATTCGTGAATTCGACTATTTGCTCAGCGTTAACAATACTGGCCCAATCAGTCATTCCCGGTTTGTTATCCAAGATTGCTTTTTCTTCATCGGTGTACATATCAACATAATATTGCAACTCCGGACGAGGACCAACAAACGACATCTGACCAACAAAAATATTGAAAAGTTGTGGAAGTTCATCGAGCTTGCTTTTTCTTAAGAAAAGTCCGATTTTTGTGACGCGTGGGTCCTTTTCAGAAATATTCCACGCTCCTTTTCCTTCACAATTTGCCTTCATTGAACGAAATTTGATTATTTTAAATATTTTTCCCTTTTTACCAACGCGTGGTCCACAAAAAAATGGTCCGCCATGTGAAGTACAAGAAACAAGAATAATTAAAATAACAAAAACAGGGAACAAAATCACAATTCCAAGAACACTTAAGATGATATCAAACAGTCTCTTCATATAACGTTTTTCTTTCTCAAAAACAATTTATACAAAACTCTTTTTAGCCAGTATGGAGTAGCAAGGAAGAAGAAGGCTTCGAAATTATAACGATGATATTGGCACTTAGTAATATATTTTGTCTCAAGCATATATTTACGAAGTCTTTTTAGATGAACTTTTAGATATTTGTCTCCTCTTCTTTTCATTTGTCTTTGATTACTTCTTACCTTGACCATAACTTCTTGAAGATTGAATGTCTTTGATCCGTTTTGAATCAATTTAATAGCTAATGTGTAGTCTTCGAGAAGGACGAGTTCCGGATAGCCTCCCACCGCTTCGATTTGTGACTTCTTGTACATAACAGTTACATTTGAAATCGGGTTCCGTCTTCTGCTGAACTTGACAATTTCCTCGTGATTTTGTGGTGGCATACGCACAGCAATTATGTCTTCTGGATTATCGACAAATTCGGCAATCGCCCCGCCAACGACATCGTATCCTTCATTTATTTTTTCTAGTTCTCTTTCCATTCTGTTCGCAACGGCGATGTCGTCGCTATCCATCTTGGCAAGAACTTCGTTTTTAATATGTTTAAAACCTTCTTTTGAAGCCGGACCTGAACCGCGATTAGTGTCAAGTCGATACACGTGAATAAAATCATGCTTTGCTTGATATTCCTGCAAAACTGCATCTAAATCTTCACCAAGAGGTCCATCAGCAACGATGACGAAATCATTCGTAGGCAATGTTTGATTGATGATACTATCGATGGCAACACGAAAATGATGCGGATTTTCCTTGTAATATACGGTCATTAAGACAGAGTAAGTTATAAACATGATTTAACCTATTGAGGTACCGGACAAGTAATGTTGGGGTCGGTTGGGTTGCCTGAAAACCACACATGATATAAATTTGCTTCGCCCTCAATTTCTAAGATGGTGGGGACTCGTAAATAATATACTTTAGTATATAAGTCATCGCCTTCTTTTTCTTCACCATCGCTAGTTGTTAGGTAAATTTTGTTATTGCTACCAACGTGATACGTTCCGTTTTCCACGGTTGATATCATGCTATTATCTTCATCGAGTCTGAGATAGGTGATTTTAATTTCATAATTGCCATCAAAACCAAATTTTGCATAGCTCTCATTCTTGTTCATTGATACATAACTGGAAAGACTAAAGTCATTTCCTTCAACATCGTCTTCTTCTACTGATACCTTGGCAATAGCGTAATGACGGCAAAGATACTTGATTGTCGTGGTCTTTGTCTCTAAAGAGCAGGCAGAAAACAATATACATAAACTCGCAATAAACATTTTTGTGAACTTACTCATAAACATAAATAATCATACTCACTTCCCCGAATAAACGATGCGGCCTTATCACTTAATGATAAAGGATATACAAATAAAAGAATATTCACAACGAATGATTCGCTTGATCCAGAAATAAACAAAATCGGTGATTCAAAAAAAGAATAAACCAGGAAGGAAATTAAGATGCCGAAACAAACAATCGTAATATTAATATTCTTATCTTTTAACTTAAAGATTTTGTAGCCAGCATAAATAAGCAGGCCAATATAGAAGATAAAATAAAAAATTCCACCTTCTCCTAAAATTGTAATATACGAGTTGTGCAAATCATATAAAATGGCTGAGCTGTTCGTCATTAATGACCACGCATAAACATAATGCCCTAAATATGGTCCAAAACCAAAAAATAAATGATAGCTATTAAATTGATTGAAAAATAAATTAACGATTTGCGCTCGTCCGCCTAAAGCTGTTCCGCTTCCCGAAAAAAGCAAATAAATTTTATTAAAAATACCAACATTATAAATAGCGGGAATTGTCATGATTAGAATAAAAAATAAGAAAGCAACGCTAATAAGGGAAATGGCAATAATGTTGCGTGTCTTGTGCTTGTTAAAATTGCGAAAAGTCACAAATACCAAGAAAAGAACGAAAACCATAATGGCTAAAATACTGTTTTTATTAATTGTGAAGAAAGCTACGATCATAAAGAAAATCATCAGTGAAAACCAAAGAATGTTAAGTAATTTTTTTTTCCTACTTTCTTCGACAAAATCGTTGTCATCATTTTTTAATGAGGAGAAGAAAAGATAACCGCAAATTAACGCGGCTTGATACAAAAATAAACCAAAAGCATTTTTAGACGCAAAGAGTGAATGGATATCGTTTTCGTAAACGTTGATTTGACCGCGCAAAATCATACCATACTTACTATATTCAGTAAAAAAACTATAAAAACATAGAAACATCATAATTCCGATGATTACATATAGTACTAGTTTGCTATGTTTTGCCTCCTTCATTAGAAGAGGCATCGCATACAACAGGGCAAAAAAGAATATGAAGGAAACTATAATATTGCCATAGTATGCAATAACTTCAGAAAAGCCAATAACGACCGTACTAATCGTCAGGCGAGAATAAGTATCAAGTGACATAAATTGATAAGAAGAAGATGCAATATTGATAATTGGGGTCATAAGCATGAGAGCAAAGATAAAAATTGAAGCAATGATTAGGAGACGGTTTGGCCGAATTTGATTGGCAATGAAAGCCAACAACATATATATGCCAAAAATAGCGGCAATAAAAATCCGCCATATTATTTTAGTGACCCCAAAATTAAAAAATGTACTGACTGAACCAAGGCTCACCGTAACATTGGGGATGAAAACACCGACAAAATAAAAGATAAGCACGATTGAAAACAATGAATTTATCAATGTTTTCTTATCGATGCACAATTTCACAAATCGCTTAATCATTTGCGTTTTCTTTTCAAACGGGACAAAACTCTATTCACAATGTTTCTTAGATATTGCTCATACCAAATAGCAGAGGATATTGCCGAAAACAGAATTAGTAGAAAAATTAGTGATAGATAATTACCGGAAGCCAGAAATCCCAATGGGTTGATGCTGGTTGTAATCAAAAGAGCAATCGACCACACAAAGGATGGGATAAATAAAATCACAATGGTCGTCAATAATATTGATACCGGTTTAAATATCGCGTTAGCTTGGTCATCTTCAAATTGAGATGGCAATTTTTTAAGTATAAAAACCATCGAAAAAAAAGTTATGCCTAAAAAAGCAATTAGACAAAAACTAAACCATGTGAATTTCTCGTTTATTAGTAGTGCACCTAGAAGGTAGGCCAAAGAAACACTGATTAAAACCAATAACAAAATAATTAAGAAAAAAGCATAGTTTTTAATGAAAAAACGAAAGTAATTTTCGTTGTGTGACAAGGGATCTTTAACCTTGCCTTTATTTGATTGAATGCATGGCTTATCGTAAGAAGCCACATCAATCTCATATATATCGTTCTGTTTCATTGAAAAAATCATAGCATAAGAAATATTTGCACGAAATAGTTTGTCCATTACAAATGGAGAAAACTACTTATAAATATTCAAAAGTTCAGCTGCACAGGAATTTATCTCAAGGCCGCGCGCCAAAAGGGCCTTATAAATGTGTTCATCGTTTACATTTGGTTTTTGGAAACTGGACAAACCATCTGCCCACAAATGTACATCAAGTGGTAAATACTTCACTAAACCAATCTCTAAGTCAATTGTTTGAGGGAAGTTATTTGAAACTATCGTGGGACAACCAGCAAGTTGCGATTCCAAAGCAGCGATGCCAAAACCCTCAAAAAGCGATGGCATAAGGAAATAATCAAACAAGTGAAGCCAGTTAGCAACATCATTTCTTGGACCGATGAATAATATCCTATCCTGATGCTTTGCCAACTGCTTGATTGACGATAATGTACCACCGTCAACTCCGCCAAGAACCAAATAATATTTGTCACTTCCTTGTGAGAGCAAATCAAACAAATGAATCAAAAATTGCTGATTTTTTTTATCTTCGAAACGCGATATATTTCCCAAGATGATTTTGTCTCGTGGAATATGGTAGTCGGCATATAACTGATCAAGGTTTTCTTCTTTAATTGATTGAAAAAGTTTAGGGTTGATGGCATTTTTGATGACAACACCATTTTTTTTGAAAAATCTTGTTCCGAAAATATCTTCTCCAGCCTCCTCTGAGCAAGCTAAAAATTTATCTGCATTTAAACGGCAAGTTGCACGTTTGAAAGACATGACTATTTTTTGTGCGAAATTGAAGCGAATACCTGTCAGGGTGTCATGGGCGTGGCAAACGATTGTGGCAATCTTTTTTCTCTTCGCAATTCGAGCATAAAGAGCACTATCAAAATTGGCATTACAATGAACCACATGATAATATTCATGTTCCTTTAAAAATTTCTTGAAGTGGCGCGCTGCTTCAAACAGTCCTTTTTTACTGGGCGCTAATCCTTGATACAAGTTTCCGCCGAGGGCTATTAATCGCTTTTTTTGTTCTTCATCGACAACATTAAAACAATATACGTCAAACGTAACATTATCCTTTCTTAGAGCTTCGAAATAATTCAAAATGAAGCTTTCCGTACCACCTTTGAGGAAGGCTCCTACAACGTGAAGGACGCGGAACTCTTGAAGTGGCGAATTCTGCCCGCGTTCTTTTGTTTTTAATTCACTAAAATGAAGTGAAGATATACGATTATTTTTCATTACTTATTCTCTGATAAATATTCAAATATTCTTCAGCTGATGCTTTTACAGAATATTTTTCATCCGCCATCTTCATAATATAGTGCTTGTCATTTTGAGTCATTAATACTTTATTTAAACTTGCAACAAGAGATGAGACGTCGCCATTTTCAACAAATGACGAGTATTCCTTAATCGCAATCGCTTCCGGTCCACCTGAAAGAAAACCCACAACTGGCGTTCCACATATTAATGATTCGGCAACAACCATAGAAAACGTTTCTCTTTTACTCAATAGTAAACTAGCGTCTGCATAATAATAGTACTTTGCCAAATCGGAAGACTTAACACGACCGACAAAAATAATGTTTTCGATAATTTTCTTTTCGGTGGAACCTATAACCACAAAAATTTCTTCAGGGCAAAGTTTAGCAATTTCAAAAATATATGATCCACCTTTTTCAACTTCGTCAAAATTTGCCGTGACATAAAGCACGATTTTCTTGTTCAGTGGATTAACGCTCGTATAAGGATTCTCTTCATTGCGAATATTCGTTAGTTCAAGACTTACACCGTTTAAAACTGTGCTAATAGGAAATGAACTAAATATTGGCGATTGTTTTACACGATCAGTAAGCCATGGCGACACGCCAGTCACGTGAATTCCGATCATTCCTTCAAAAGCTTTTTTCATTTTTATATAAAAAGAATGAGTGCGGTTAAGGGAAAATGGCCCGTTAAACTCTTTGACACGCGGACACCCGCGACACTCTTTATTTTTCCAGTTATCACACCATAAAGAATACCCACAGTTGGCGGTAAACATAAAATCGGAATGGTTAGTCAAGACAACTTTGAGTTTATTAATTTTAATAAATTTTATGAGACGATAAATATTTGTGAAGTATCCATTAATACAATGGATGTGAACGATGTCTGGTTCGATTTTCTGAATGATTTTTATAAGCTTGTTTGTTGAGAAAAGCATCCCCCCATACATATTGCCCGTTATCTTAGAAAAAAAGTGATGCACATTAGCCTCAAATTCATTACCAACTTTATAAATATCTTTTTCTTTTATCAATTGGCCACGACCATAGGCAACACTAACTTCATGTCCAAGTGCGGAGTAATAATCATAAAGATTATTTACAATAACTCCCGTGCTTCCTTTGTTATAAACAACATTTATTAGTAATATTTTCATTGTGCTTTATGAGGTATCGCTACTCACCCTTCTTAGATAAGGTATATTCTATCTTATCAATTAAATCTTTAGATTTGACGCTATTAAATTTTCTGGCAAAGAAGAATCTGTCGGTTTGATCTGTCATTAATGCTTCGTAATCTGATAGGTCAAACACCTTTGGCTTCCCATCTGACCAATCCTGATAAACTTTGCTGGCTCTTATTATGTCCTGTGGTTCACAATTAAAAGCAAAAATTCTCTTACGAAAAACAGGGTTGTTTGCTGCTAGTGACATAAAAAAAACTTCTTCGGAAGCAAGGGTCTTATGAAAGACTTCTTGAACAACGTTTTCTTTAGAAAGCATATAAGTAACGAAATCTTCGGGAATCGAAAACCATTCCCAGCCATTCCATAACGGATAAAGGCTTTCATTTACTTTCCTTAGACGGTTGATAAACACCAATGCTTGTAGTCTACCCAAAAATAAACTCAATCCTTTAACTATTTTACTTAATCTAAAAGCATCCGTTTCAATGAATGGATAATAGAATTTAGCTCGGTTGACTATTAGCTTATAATTCGGTCTTTGATTCACATGAAAATATAATAATGAATCACTATTCTTATCAAAGAATTCGTGAATCGAATCTTGACTTTTTACAGGTAGGGCGTTTTCGGCAAGTAAATGATAATAATCATAGCTTCCATTATTCTTAGCGTATTCCATCAAACGAAAAGTGGCATTAGTTTGCGAATAACCGCCCCAGTATACCTTTGTTCGAGGAATTAGAAACAAATGTGATTTAGATGATTTCAAGTTGATAACTTTGTTACATTTTAGATCGACATGCACAAAAATATCATTACGTTCGTCATCGACAAAATCAATTGAGCGCTGCAAACAATCCAAATCATTGTGTGCTAAGTATAAGTAAGCGTGTTTCTTCATCTTATTGTTTTACCTTTGCTTTTCTAACATAGCAAGCTAATTGCCATAATTATATTACACAAAATATAAAGAAAGATAACCATTATGGAATAAGCTTACCAAGTTCAAAACGATATTAAGAGTAAAAATAATCAAATCTTCGCTTTTATAGCATCACAAGCCTCTAAGTTTTTAGTTTACAAAATTAGTAAAAATGCACATATTTTATAGTAAAATAATGTGACAGTGAGTATTATTACATTTAAAGTCTTAGCATAACTTTTATTTTCATGATAGCGGGGTGATTGTTAATGAAATATATGTTCACTAAAAAAAATGTATTGTCAACTTTAGGTTTTGTCCTAGTTGATATTTTAATTGTCGGCGCAGTGTATGCACTATTCATATTAGCCTCTTACCGTAACATAGTGGTCTTGGACTCGATACAGCTTACCGTTGCAATATTAACCGGTGTTGCTTTAATTCTTTTTGTTGAATTAACTTTCGTGTTTTCCGGTGTTTATGGAATCATCGTAACAAATTTCGGAATTCTTGAAGCCATCAAGGTTATGGGTATTACCTTTATCGACGTCTTGCTTTTTTACCTTGTCGTTTATTTAATTCCTGATAATTTTTTGCCACATATAAAACCGGAAGTATATTTCCTTGGTCTTCTTGTTATTGTCTTTCTTGTGCCCGCGATGAGATACGTTAAGCGGGTAACTCGATTTGTTCTAACAACTCTATCAAAAAAAGGCAAAACGGTTCGAACTCTCGTTATAGGCGCAGGTTCAGCCGCCAAAATTGTTATTGATGAGGCACGGAATAACCCTCGTTCGCATAATGACGTTGTCGCCGTCATTGATGATGACAGAAACAAAATCGGAGGATCGTTTTCAAACATTCCCGTTAAGGGGCCAATCTCGCGAATCGGTGAAATCATAGATTACATGGAAGTTGAAGAAGTAATAATTGCCATTGCCAATATTTCTTCGCAGCGTCTTAAAGAGATTATCAAAGCACTTGATGCGTGTAATGTCCGTGTTAAACGTCTTCCACTTCTATCAGAAATGCAAGGAGCTCGTGCAATCAACATATTTGATGTTGACATGGATGAACTTCTAGGTCGCGAACCAGTAAAGTTAGATAACAAAGAGCTTTCAAAAATGTTTGATGGAGCGACAATTCTTGTTACGGGGGCTGGTGGCTCAATTGGTTCTAAACTAGTCAACCAAATTTATGATGCAAAACCGGCTCGTCTTGTTCTTTTCGATATCTATGAAAATGGTGTTTATGATGTACAACAAAAACTATTGATGAAAGCTCGCAAAGTGTTTAACAAAACCGAAGTTGAAGTTCTCATCGGTTCGACGTATAACGAACAAAGAATGGAACAAATCTTTAAAAAGTATAAGCCTGATTACGTTTATCATGCCGCTGCATATAAGCATGTTCCATTAATGGAAGAGAGTCCGCAAGAGGCAATTCGAACAAATGTTTTTGGCACATATAACGTCGCCTATCTGGCCAACAAGTATCATGCCAAAAAAATGATATTAGTCTCGACCGATAAAGCTGTTCGCTCCACGAATGTGATGGGTGCTACTAAACGCTTTGCGGAAATGATAATCCAACACTTTTCGCAATTAACCACAACAACTAAATACGCGGCTGTTCGCTTTGGTAACGTCCTCGGAAGCAGTGGAAGCGTAATTCCACTATTTAAAAAGCAAATTCTTGAAGGCGGACCAATTACGGTTACTGATGAAAGAATCACTCGTTTCTTCATGACAATTGATGAGTCTGTCTCGTTAATTCTTCAATGTTCAATATATGCCAATAAAGGAGAAATATTTATTCTTGATATGGGTGAGCCTGTCAAAATTATTTCTTTAGCGGAAAAAATGATTCGCCAATCTGGCCATATGCCTTATAAAGAAATTGATATTAAAATAACTGGATTAAGACCTGGCGAGAAGTTATATGAAGAGATTTTGATTGATGTCGAAAAACACAAGAAAACCGAAAACAAAAAGATATATATTGAAGATTGCACTACTGATTTCGATATTGACAAAGATATCAGCAACATTTCGCAAGTATTTGATTTAGAAAGCAATCAGGAAGTCAAAGAATTATTGTCCTCAATTGTCACAACTTATAGTTGCAAAATCAAACCGGAATAAAAAATGATTGAAAACAAAAAGATTCGTCTTTTAATCATCTCGAACAACTGCTTATCGCTTACAAACTCGAACGGCAGAACGCTTTTCAATTTTGTTTCTTCGTTTGCTAATAACGAAGTTGCAAACTTTTATATTCATGATGAAATGCCAAACCTTACTACTCACACAAATTTTTATCGCGTCACAGATCGCGAAGCTCTCTCGGCTTATAAATCAAGAATTCCCATTGAAGGTTTGATTGGAAAAAAAGATGCATCACAAGCCTTAACTTCTATTAGCAAAAAGAGTCGCCAAAAAACTAAGAAAAACCCATTAACTTCTCTCGCTCGCGAAATTATTTGGAATAGTGCAGCTTGGAAGGCAAAAAGTTTTGAGAAATGGATTGATGATTTTTCACCGACTCATCTATTACTGCAAGCGGGAGACGCCCCTTTTTTGTTTCGCCTTGCTAGAAAAATTGCCAAAAAAAGAAACATTCCTTTAATCATCTACAATAGCGAGGATTACTATTTCAAAGAATATAATTACATGGAACGCAAATATTCATTTCTCTATCCCTTTTTCCGCCACCGTTTAGTTAATGATATGAAAAAGACCATTAGAAAGTCTTCACTATGCATTTATATTTCGGAAGCGTTGATGAACCATTTTATTCAAGCTATCCCCCATCGAGCAGACTACATTATGACTTCTTCATCTTTTAGTGAAGAGAATCAGGTCACAAGGACAAAATCAAAAGAAGAAGTTAACATCTCCTATCTTGGAAATTTCAATCTCGGAAGGGAACTACCTTTAATCGAAATTGCAACGCTTTTAAATAAACGCAATTTGAAACTCCACGTCTATGGAAACGGCAATGAAGAGGCGGTCGAAGCGATTAAGCAATGCTCGGCAATCATCTATCATGGTTTTGCCACTTATGATGGTGTAAAGGAAGTCATGAGACAAAGCAGTTTACTTATTCATGTCGAAGCTTTTTCTGATTATGCCATTAAAGATTTGCGATTTTCTTTTTCCACAAAAATTGCCGATAGTTTATCAAGCCGAGTTCCTTTTCTTGTTTATATTCCAAAAGAACTTGCCTGCAATGAGTATTTAAAAATGGCAATTAGCGACTTTGTCGTTAACAATCCACAGGACCTTGAAAGTACTCTTAATAATTTTTTAGACGGTAAATTACAATATCCAAATGGGAAATTACTTGATGAAGTGATTGAAAAAAATCACTCTTTAGTCAATAATCAAAATAAATTTCGAAATCTTTTAGCAAGCATCTCTTGCTCAAAAGGAGCAATGGATGAATAAAAGTAACTATAACAGTGTTGAATTAGCATGGCTCATAAGACGTCACGGAATTGAGATGACACACTTATCTCAAGGTTCACATATCGCCTCTGTTTTATCGGTGGCCGACATTCTTGGTGTACTTTACGCTGACATCATTAATGTCTATCCAGGTGATCCAGCAAATATTAATCGCGACTATTTCGTTTTAAGCAAGGGTCATGCCGGCGCGGCCATCTATGCCGTTTTGGCTGAACGAGGATTTTTTAGTCGCGAGATATTAAAAAGCCATTACCAAAACGGCAGTAAACTATCAGGTCATGTTTCGCATAAAGAAGTTCCAGGAGTTGATGCTTCAACTGGCTCATTAGGACACGGCCTTTCTTACGCCGTCGGCATCGCATTGGCATTAAAAAAACTAGGACGCATAAATAAAGTCTATGTTATTCTTGGCGATGGAGAATGCGACGAAGGTGCCGTATGGGAAGCAGCATTGATGGCCAACGAATATCAACTTGATAATTTAATTGCAATCGTTGACCGCAACCAAATGCAAAGTCTCGATTTCACTGAAAAAACTGCGAAATTGGAGCCTTTTTTGCAGAAATGGCTCGCTTTTAATTGGCAAGCAACCGAGATTGATGGTCACGATCACCTGGCCCTTCTCACGGCAATGAAAGATGCTCAAAAGGCTTATGGACCATTCGTCATAATCGCTGATACGGTTAAAGGTAAGGGTGTCTCTTTCATGGAATTAAACATTCTTTGGCATTATCGTTTTCCTCATGCCGGAAACGAATATAATCAAGCGCTTAAAGAACTTAGGAACAATAAACCAAAATTATTAAATGATCCATACGAGGAGAATAAGTAATGCGTACTACCTTTGTTGAAATATTAATTCAAAGAGCTAGACAAGATAAAAGCATTCAGCTTGTTACCGGTGACTTGGGCTTTGGTGTTTTACAACCATTTATTGATCAATTGCCCCAGCAATATACGAATGCTGGTGTCGCTGAGCAAAATATGATGGCAATGGCGGGAGGTATGGCCTCTGTAGGTTTAGTGCCCGTCGTCTATTCTATCGGCAATTTCCCAACACTTAGATGCTATGAACAAATCCGTAATGATGTCTGCTATTATAACGCCAATGTCAAAATCATTTGTATCGGAGGCGGTTTTACTTATGGGGCACTTGGCATGAGTCATCACGCCACTGAAGACATTGCTATTATGAGAGCGCTCCCTCGCATGCATGTTTTTACACCTTCAGATCGGATTGAAGCCAGATTCTTAATTAATTTGATGTTTGACATAAAAGCACCCGTGTATTTGCGCTTAGAACGCGATAGTCTTATCGACCTGCATCGGCCTAATTATGAATTCAAGCTCGGTGCTCCCGCTTTGATGAGTGATAACAAAGCTGAGAGTGCTATTATTGCCTATGGTACGATTTCGAAGGTTGCACTTGATGTCAGTGCGAAGGTAAACGAACAAGGTTATAAATTGGATGCCTATTCAATGCCATCTTTAAAACCAATCGATAATCAAGAGATGATTGAAGTATTAAAAAAATACAAGATTATTTATACTCTTGAGGAACACAATATTATTGGCGGCCTTGCCAGTATCGTAAGCGAAATCATCGCTCGTAACAATCTCAATGTTCGCCTCATCCCATTTGCGATTAATGACAAATTGTGTTCTGATGTCGGAGACCAAGAATATTTACGAAAAGCAAACGAAATTAATTTCGAATCAGTATATATGATAGTTATAAAAAATAGTCGGCAATAAGCGCGCGTTTAAATGCGCGTTTTTATCAATGTGATATAATTTGAAGCATGATTAAGAAAGATAAAAAGAAAGTAACGAATTCCATAAAACGAAATAATTCATCGTGTGATGAATGGAAGCTTTTCTTTCGACCTTTTTTGGATTTGTTTTGTTTAAAAGGCGTCCGTAAAAATGTCATGTTGCTTCTATTTTTTTCAATTATCAGCTCATTAAGTGCTTACTTCTTTGGCGCTTTTATTTTCGCCAAACAATATTGGGCCTTCGGAGTTAATCTAGTTGTCTTAGGGTTAGCGGTTTCTTTTGGATTAAAGCAAATAAAAATTATTACTAATCGTGCAAACAAACAATATTTGTATCTTCCTTTTAGTTTTTCTCTTGCACAACTATTGTTTGCGGTTGTTTTGCCGATATTAATTTCGGGAATTATTTTATTTTTCGTTTTTCGCTTCGAAAGCCTGATTGTATATTCACATGGAAATTGGGTTTCATTAATTCCTGTTTTGCTTATTAACTGCTTCTTTGCTTATCTGGTTATCTATCATGACTTTGGCATAAGAGGAAATAGTAGTGAGTAAGGCTCGTTCAGTAATAGTCTTTTTATTTCCAGCAATATTGATTATTTACTTTTTTGCGACCTTCATACCCAATATTGTGTCATGGAACAGCGCTTTAGAATCTTTCTTCACAAGTGGAACGACTAAACTTATTTGGAGAGCGGCATTTGCTATTTTGTATGCAAGTTATACAGTAGTCGCTTATTTTGTATTAAAGCCAAAAATAAACAAACCTTTACTAGTTTTTTCGCTATTGGCTTTTTTTGTTCTTTTACTTTCACCGGTTTTTAATCTTGGCGAAATATCTTTTGTTTACATAGACGATTTTCAAAGAACGATAAATTACAGTATCAAAATCGGTATTCTTGAAATATTGAGTTTCTATGCGGATACCCTTTTCTCTTTAGTTTTTCTTCTTTCTCTTTTTACAGTGCTTCCAATACTCATAAGAGAATCAAAAGGACATATTCTTCTCTTCTATCTTTTTGTGAGTTTTATGTTCTTCTCATGCCTTTTAAGTTATATTTTGGAAGCTGATACTTATCTTTTAAAAATTCAAGGAAACAGCAATGCACAACTTTATGGTATCGCTTCGATTTTTCCTTCTAAAAACGCTTTTGGCGCCTTCTTAGTCCAAGCAATTATTATCTCGGCATTCATGCTCTTCCGTTCGCTAAATACTAAGACAAACCGCAAGCGGGTGTTTAAAAGTTTAATGAATATTACATGGGCTTTATTGGTCGCAGTTTTCTTTGTAACTTTATTCTTCTCATTTAGCAAAAATGGCATTGGAGCGGCATTTGTTTTCGCCATTTCCGTGATTGTCTTTTTCATCAATCGCTTTTTTACTAAGCAGAAGAAAACCCTTCCAAAAAAAATACGTCTCGTCGGATTATTCATACTGGCAATCCTTGTCGTTGGCATTTCCTTTATGTTAATAAACCCTACAACGAGGCTCGCTTTTATTAGAGCTTTGGAAGGTCGAAATGATTTAGCGGTATATTTTTTCGATAATTTCAAAGGAGAGCAAATATTTCTCGGTTTTGGCCACACCTTGCCTCACCAAGCTTATAAATGGTCAATCATTGGCCATTTCAATTCGATTTTTACTGATGTTCATAACGCCTATTTAACTGTGTTAGGAATGGGTGGAATCATCTTTTTCGCATTTTATGTCGGACTACATTTATATGCTTTTAGACTTATCAATCAAAGAAAGAATAATTTAATGATTTATGTCGTGCCCTCTGCGGCTTTGCTAGCTTATGCTTTTTGGGCTTTCTTCGAATCTGCGCAAATTTTCATTTCTGGTTCAAGTGCTTCATCACTGATGAGCATGCTTATCGTCGCCATTCCGCTTGCGTATGCGGTTCATAGTCGCGAGGAAGTTATTAACCTAGAAACGGATGTTGGTTAACTTGATGATGAGATGTTTATTACATATGATTCTATAAATTACTTATTAATTGCACGGGCAAAAGATAGAAGCATTGTACGATTGATTACGCTATTTTTTACATCAAACATTCTAATGAATGGTAATGCAAATACGAAACAAAGAAGGGCGATTTCCGATACGATAAACCAGGTAAGTCCATTAGCAAAAAAGATAACTAGTGAGCCGCTTAATGCAATAGTTAGAAATATAACTGAAGATCGGCCAATTATTTTAACTATATATTCTTTGAATTTGACCTGAGATGATTTCGAAATTCGCTCGCTTATTAATAAATTGAGCAATAGTGCATTAACAGCAAAGACCATCACCAAGGGATAAGAAGTTAATACATATAAAACAATCCCGGCAGCACTTATTAGTAAAGTGAGAATCGTAAATAAGTAAAACAAAACTTTTTTATTATCGATTTTGAGTTTATAAATATTTCCCAAAGATCGGGGAACGACAATCATAATGGTTATAATAATAACCAATAATGTTATATAGGAGACTATCTGCGAACCTTTTAAATGTAAATGAAAAAATGACATCATTACGCTGATGCCTAAAAATAAGGATATATAATTAGTAACTTTTCTAGTAAATAAATAGACATCATATCTTGGCATTCGATATTCAAATAACTCAGTAGTTTCAACAATCTCTAGGTTGGCTTCGGGATGACGTCTCGCATATAACCAAGATAATGCCGGCAAACTAACAATAGTGGTTGTTGCAACTCCTTCGATAGTCAAATCAAATAAAGTTGATGTCTCCACCATTGTATATGCTAAAAATGAACCAAGAATAATCAAAGCAGGAATTCCAATTTTGTAATTTTTTACTGAAATGTAAATATTAATGACAAAAAGCGCGGTAACACCAAGACAATACGGTATTACGCCAATGAGTCCCCAAATTCCCAAGATTTCTAAAAAACCATTGTGAGAAAAGTAATTCGGGATTCCTCTAGAACTAATTTCTCCGGTATAAAAATACAAAGTCCGATTAAAAATGATTGGTCCTCTTCCCAGCCACAAATAGGTTCCTTTTGCCATACTAACAACACTGTTCCAAATATACTCTCGGAGATTGATTGAATTTCTACCCAATTCGACATAATACTCAAGAATAAACCTTCTTGCTTCTTTAAAAAGCCAAACATCCATTAAACCCGGAATTGGTATTAAAAACAAACCAAAAAAGCCGACTAATGCAACAACTCCTACATAAATGCCATTTCTGATTTTATGCTGTTTGAAAGTGGCAATCATGCGATATATGAAGTGAATTATAAAGCTTATTAATGCAACAGCAGTTGCCGCTTTTGAGAAAGTAAAAAAGATACTAACAAACAAAATAATTAGAAAGGCATAGTTATACCATTTAGGAAGCGAAGAAATAATATTATAGAGGGCCAGCATCCCCAGCAGTAGCATTAATGCATACATATTGCGGTTAAATAAAAATGATTGTGGATAATCATATCCATGTAAGCCGTGATTATAAAGATGCACATAGGATGAAAAATCTAAGACATAACTTAACAGTGCCGAAATAAGTGCTACACCAACCATAACGTACATTAAAAATAATACATACTTTCGAAAACTAATTAATCGAGGCATGATTATAACTTGAAAATAAACTCCGACCACCGCAATAATAACAAACATTATGCTTTTAACTTTTTGCTCTATTGAAACAATGAAGTCTTTTTGCACTAATGTTTCGACATCTTCGACAAGTTCCAAAGTTTCAAACGTCTGTATTTCGGGAGTTAATAAGATCCCAATTATTGCTCCGATAGCAATCATTAATAAAGCGACACCAAATAACGTTTTAAACTTTAGCCCATTGTACTTGTGTTCGCAGTATAAAAAATATCCAACAAGAACAATAATCCCAATGAATATAAGAAGATATTCTAAAACAGAGAACGGCCTTTGAAAGTTTGTAAAATCAAAAAGAACGACATTTTCTGCAAAATATGCACATAAAATCAAAATTATCCAAAAAACAATATTTGTTAATAAATTACGGTACTTGATTGTCATAATTATTCGTTCGGTTTATATAAACTATTATATTCTATTAGTCAATAAACCGATGGAGTTAATTTAGCGACCCTCAAAGAGAAACATTTTTCGGATTGTTAAAAAGAAAATAATAATGTCTAATTTAAAGGAAATATTTTTGGTGTAATAATAGTCTAGTTCAGCCTTTTGTTTCACTTCGTGATTACGGCCATGAGTTTGTGCGTATCCGGATAATCCTGGTCTTAAGGAATTTGGACTAGGAAAAAGCTTGGCTCTTTCGTTAATTATTTCATCTTCATTAATGGCTGCGGGAGGTCTGGGTCCGATTAAACTCATCTGGCCAACGAATATATTGAAGAATTGAGGTAGTTCATCAATACTTGTCTTGCGCAAGAAGCCGCCAATATTAGACAACAACGCTTTTTGTTGTTCTTCAGTCATGTTGCTCGGAGGAATTTCGGGAGCATCGAAACGCATTGTCCGAAATTTGATTATACGAAACACTTTATTGTTCCTGCCAACGCGTCTTTGTAAAAAGAAAATCGGCCCTCTCGAGGTACAAAGTATCAAAAGGGCGACGAGAATCAGAAACGGTAATAAAATAACGATTGCAAAAAACGCAATAAATATGTCAAGAAATCGCTTAAAAGCAAGATATGTGATTTGTCTTTTTGTAAATCCCTGTTCACTCATACGCGAATAACTTTATACTAATTATTACCCCTTATCAAGTTTAAAATATCAATAAGGAGATTAATATCTAATTTAACCATGTTGTCTTATTGACAATATGGACATAACTTTGAATTATTTTCACGATTTTGGTCGACACATCAGTGGATTCATAATCTATGGGCAACTTTGCTATTGGCCTTTCTTTTGCTAAGCGAATAGCAAGTTCGGTTGCCGCCAAAACATCGCGACTTTTGATGCCACCAACTACCACCGTGCCAGCGTCTAGTCCTTCTGGTCTTTCAGTCGATGTGCGAATCAAAACACCCGGAAAACCAAGAATGGCGGATTCTTCCGTTAGCGTTCCACTGTCGCTTAAAACCACTAAAGCATTAGCCTGTAATTTAACATAATCATGAAAACCAAGTGGTTTGATGTTTTTGACCAAGGAATGAAAAACGATTCCTCTTTTTTCAATTATTTTTCTTGTCCGAGGATGGGTGGAATAAATGACCGGAACTTGATATTTTTCGGCAGCTTGGTTAATTGATTCAACTAGTTCAATATAATTATCTTCGATGTCGATGTTTTCTTCGCGATGCGCGGAAACGACAATATATTTGTCCTTTTGAAGTTCTAAATGTTCAAGAACATCGCTTTTTCCTATTTTATCAATATTTTTACTAATTACTTCGTGCATTGGCGAGCCAGTAACGAAGATTGTTTTGCCATCCATTCCTTCGGATAACAAATAACGGCGAGAATTTTCGGTATATGGCAGATTTATATCAGCAATGTGATCAACAATTGTTCGATTAACCATTTCCGGGACATTCCAGTCCCAGCAACGGTTTCCAGCTTCCATATGGAAAACAGGTATCTTTAAACGTTTCGCGGAGATAGCCGCTAAAGCGGAATTCGTATCCCCTAGAATCAAAATCGCATCAGGTTTTAATTCGCTCATCAGCTTATAACTTTTTGCAATGACATTGCCAATCGTTTCGCCGAGGTGTTCTCCTGCGCTCTCTAGATAATAATCAGGAGCTCTAAGTCCCAAATCCTCAAAAAAGATTTGATTGAGTTCATAATCATAATTTTGTCCAGTATGAACAAGAATATGATCAAAATATTGATCGCAAGCTTTAATTGTTTCGCTCAAGCGAATAATTTCTGGTCTTGTTCCTAAAATGGTCATTACTATATATTTGTCATTCATTAATTTCGACCTCCTCGTGATAGGTGTCGGGATTGTCTTTATCGAACACTTCGCTTGCCCACATGATTGTCACCGAATCATCCTCTCCAACATTCTTAATCGAATGAGTGTAGCCCGGAGGAATATCCACTACTTGTATTTTTGACTCGTTTACTTTATAAGTAAAGATTTCTTTGGTTCCTATTTTTCTAAACTTGATTTCACATTCACCGCTAACGACAATGAACTTCTCATTTTTCGTATGGTGATAATGATTACCTTTGGTGATGCCTGGTTTCGAAATGTTGACTGATACTTGTCCATCATTAACTGTTTTCAAAACTTCAGTAAACGAACCCCTAGCATCGACATTCATCTTCAAGTCATAAGCGAAATCATCTATCGAGTAATAACTCAAAAAAGTCGCATATAACTTGTGATCAAAATCGCTTTCAATCTTTGGAGTATAAAAAGTGTCGCGAGTCAGTTTAAACTCATTAATCTTTTTAGCGAGTCTACCAAGCGAAATAACCTCCATAGGGTAAACCTCTTCAAGAACTCTATTCCGCCCTGTTTGAGGCTCATTAAGGCGCTTTATAAACTCTTTGACAACGTCGTCCACATAAACAAGTTTAACTTCATAATTATCATCCCTAATTTCGATTGGCAAATTATTCGCGATGCTATGACAGAATGTGGCGACAACTGAGTTGTAATTGGGTTTACACCACTTTCCAAAGACATTTGTTAAGCGATAAATCCTGACAGGGTTCCCCGTCTCTTCCATAAAAGAAAAAAGACAATCCTCGGCCATTTGTTTTGATTTTCCATAATCGTTATCGAGTTCTGCTTGAGTGCTTGAAGAAAAGATTATTGGAATGATTCTGTTACTGGCTTTAAGAAGTTCGATGAGACGCAAGGTAAAATTTGCGTTGCCATCATAAAATTCTTCTTTGCTCATCGGGCGATTAATGCCCGCCAAATGGATGATATAATCGGCAACGTCTAGAAAACGCTTAAGATTTTCTTTGGTTTTGTCTAAATCAAAAGGTAGAACTTCAAAGCCTTTGTTTTTTAGTTCAAGGCAAAGATTTTTGCCAATAAAACCATTAGCGCCAGTAACTAGTACTTTCATTATTGCTTTTTAAACAAATCTAACTTCAAAAGAAGTTTCTTCATCCCTTCAATATCTAATCGTTCGGTATTATGAGAGGTGTATTGAAGATTGCTATCAAACTTTGTTTGCCCTTCTGAAAAATACTTATTGTAATTAAGGTCCCTATTATCGGCTTTAATACGAAAGAAACCGGGAAGATCCTCT
>JBAYBO010000006.1:0-32076 GCA_041669225.1 Bacilli bacterium
CGTTAATGGAATATGATCATTGGCATAATAGTTATAAAGTTCAAAGCCAAACACTTCTTCGAAATCATCAAGAACAAAATCGTCAGGCAAACAACGAATGCGGTCATAGCCTAAATCGCCAAAGGAAAGGACAGCGTTAGAAATCCTTCCTTTCATTTCTTGTGACACTTCCGGTCCGGCCGGCACGACTTCACCATTAACGAACATGTCTGCGCCACTAAGCAGCTTTTCTAAGCGCGCATTCGCAGAGTATGTCGCTAAATTTAAAATATTTATAAATGGTACAAAGGCAATCATTATCGCAGTAAATAATGAAGTAACCCCTATGATTTGACCATGACCAAGCTTTAAAGGTTTTTTAAACAGCCGGACAATCGTAAGAACGATTAGGGCGATACCTATATAAAAGTAAACGCTCGTGGTAAGAGTAAAACCTTCATCAATCAAAGCGACAATTAGCTCATAAATAAAGCCAGCGAGAATGGCGAGAAGAACAAATGGCCAATATTTGTTAAAGAAACGCACATGTGGATAATTAGCCTCAAACTTTTCTAAAAGGAAAATCATCGCCAGTGTTAAAAAGGCTGTCGATAAAGCGGAAATCAGATAGACAAAACCATAATAATTGGTGTTTGCAAACGAAGTAATTATATAGATAATCAATATCACTGAGAAAATCATAATTAAAGGAACAATAATGAAAGCAAAAACGGTCTTCCAAATCTTGTGATAGTCATTTTCTTGCATATCTGTTTCGTGGTTTGGAAGGAAGCCAACTAAGACAGGAACCGCTACTAAACCGATAACAGCAAAGAATAAATCGATATATATGAACTGACTGAGATTAATTCCGAACAATCCTTCAATACTCGCCAAAATGGCAAAAATGCCGCCATACAAAACAACTGCGTAAAACAAGGTGACGAAAAACTTGGTTAGTAAAAAAACGAGATAATAGGCAAAGTTCTCTCGCTTAGGAAAATAGTTAACGAGCAAGACTAACAAAACGGCAATAATCCATGTCGCCGCCATTCTAAAAGAAAAAACGAGGTTGGTCGTGACAAGCCAAAATCGTGTGATTAAAAAGAATGAAATAGTAATTATTAAAGCAATAACAGTGAGAATGTACTTCCAAAATTCCTTTAAACCAATTCTTTCGACTAGCAAGTTTTTAAATATAAGTAATGGCAAAGAAAGCCATAAAAAAGGTAACATCTCGCCAAATATAGCAAGGCCTCCCTGTGTTTCTAAATTGAAGATAGTAAAAATAACTAGGAGAATACTTAAAACAATTGAATCGGTGAATCTTTGAAAACTGCGAATAAGCGGATCAAGAAGAGACGTTTTTAAAAACAATGCAAATTTATTCATTTGCTACCCCCCACATCACTTCTATAGAGAAGTGGCAAAAATTAACTACCCCGTCTGCTAGTGATATTGGATCGCTGCGGTTTCTGTTTAACCTTTGTGTTTTGGCGTCTAATCTGTTTACCGCTGGGCCCCTTCATAAATTCTGGGACTTTTGCTTTGCCACCTTTTGTTGCCATATATCCACCTCTTTTTTCTAATTTTATATTAGCACATCAAATAATAATCAATTCTCAATATGTTTCGAAATAAATCTAAGCTTCCATCCTTTGCAAACGAAGAGATGCTTTTTTGTGCATCGGCAAGTAAATAACGAAAGCCAGAAGACCATTAATAATTGTTAAAAAAGCTACTAAAACAGGAAAGGGAAGGGGAATAAATAATAAGACAAACAAGAGCGCCCCTTCAAAAATCATAAAGCCGAAACCGCCGAATACAGCTATAAAGGCTGACATACTTTGTTTAATTATTTCAGCTTCGGTTTTAAAGTCAAAACGCGGGAAAAATAAATTAAGCCAAGCAAAGAAAATAGAAGTCAAAACGGAAAATGAAATAATGGCAAGGAGACACGCGAGCGAAGTCCAAAAATCAAGACCGAGACCGATAGCGGCAAAAGGAAAGGAGAAAAGAATAACAGGAATTTGTAGCAGGAGATTAAAAATAATCTTTGCGCTCATGATTGTTTCGCCTTTAATCGGAAGAGTTTTTAAAAGACCGAAATTATTGCCTTCTAAAGAAAGACTTACGGCCGGAGTGTAGACAGTGACAAGGCAAAAAGCAAAAGCAATTAACAAGACGTATGGAGCGAACAATCCGAGAGCAATCATTAATTCGTTTTGAAAAAACATTGCTGCCACCGACATAATAATCAATATAATGAGTCCGAAAGAACAATTGAATATGTAAATCGGAGTGCCGATAAACTTCCGCCATTCTTTTCGAATCAAAGCGGTAAAAATCGGAGTCTGTTTCAAATTATTACTTTTGATGATTGCCTGCTTGTTAGCGGTCCGATTTTGGTTAGTCTTAACGCTTAACTTCGAAATAATAAATAGAAAAATAACGAAGAGCCCACCATTGCTTAGTAGCAAATAAACAAAGTTTAAAATGTTCTTGTCATGAACGGCAGCGGCATACCATTCATTAGGGAGATAAATGCTAGAAATTGCATCAATCACCCAGACAGGAACAATCGCGCCTTCTCCGCTGCTTGCGCCACCAATTAATGAAAAACCAAAAATAGTTAAAAAGAGAGCAAACATCAAGATTGTTTGAATGAGATTTGATTTTGCAAAACGTTTAGAAATTTTAGCAATTAATAAAGACAATAAAGAACCGAGAATAATTGAAGGTAAAGGAAGTAATAAATAGCCAAGAAACAAGAATATAAACCCAAAAATATCAAAGGGTACTTGGATGTAATAAACAATAAATAGTGGCAAACATAAAGCCGTTAAGAAAGCATAAATAAAAACCATCATGGTCATTAGTTTGGCAAGCAATAACGATATGGGTTTTATTGGCAATGGCCCCACTATCTCATAATCTTTAAACTGGAAGATGAAACCATTAGCTTGTAAAAGCGCAAACAGAAATCCTAAACCCGTCGCATAAGAGGCAACGTATAACATTAATTCGCGAGTAAAACCCATCGAATAAAACATAAACCCCGATGAAAAACCAATCGCTCCAAAAGAATAAGCAAAAAGAAGAGCAAAAGCGATTACGCGCCCTTTTGATTTGGCAACCTTGCTGCCGAACAAACGACGAGCACCAAAATTTTCTTTTAGAAAAACTCTTAATAACTTAAAAAACACTTTAGGCGATCTCCATAAAGAAGTTCTCAAGGGAACGATCTTTTAAAACTTCGTGTGTCTTACCATCGGCGATGATTTCACCTTGCTTAATAATCGCAATTTTATTGCATAACTTTTCAACGACTTCTAAAACGTGAGAAGAGAAAAGTATAATTGCGCCTTCATTCGTGATTTCTTTAAATGTCTTTTTAAGAGCGAAGGCGGCTTTGGGATCAAGCCCGACGAATGGCTCATCAAGCAGGATTAATTTGGGCTCATGGACGAGAGCGGCAATTAAAGCGGTCTTTTGTTTCATACCGTGCGAATATGAAGAAATCGGCTTATCGAGAGCATCGACCATTTCAAATTCACTAGCATACTTACCAATTAACTGATTGCGCCTTTCTAAAGAAACGTTAAAGGCGTCAGCGATAAAATCAATGAATTGACGGCCGGAAAGAGTTTCGTATAAATCGGGGTGATCGGGAATGTATGCTAATCGCTTTTTAAAGTCGATAGGATTTTTAGCAATCGTATTACCATCAAATGTTATTGATCCATTATCAAAACTAATAATTCCGGCAATCGATTTAATTAGAGTTGTTTTGCCTGCGCCGTTTGGACCGACAAATCCATATAAATCGCCGGGCTCTAAAGTCATTGTTATATCTTTAATTGCGAGTTTCTTTTTATCGTAAGATTTACTGACGTTTTTTATTTCTAACATTTAACATGCCCCCAAATTTGAACAATAATATAATAGCAAAAAGTTATTTGTATTTATACAAAATATAAATAGGGAGACCGAATTTTAGAAAACCGGCCTGATTTATGTTATTCGTAATTGTGTTTGATTTCTTGATACATCGCGTATTTGGCGAGATTAACTTTTGGCTCAACCCAGAAGCTAAGAATTCCAAAGGTCAAAAAAACGAGGATATACCATCCAATGTGGCTAAAGTATAAACAAAAGAGCCTCCATTTATTGCCATCCATGATTTTACGGCTGCGAGTAATGATATCTTCATAATGCATATCGGGATTATCGAGTTGAATAAAATAAATCATCGAATATGAAAATGATTTAATAATGCCGGGTATGAAAAATAACAAATACCAAAGCATTAAATATAACTGGCTAATAAGCCCTAGCAAAATACGATCACTTAGTTTTTCGTCAAAGCCTTTGACTAGAGTCGCAATATTTGGTCTTTCGCCGCGATACATATCATCGATGAACATCGCATATCCCATATTAATCGGACCACCTAAAATAAGCATTCCAATGCCACCAATTGAAGTGACAAAACCAACTAGTAAACTATACAGAAACTGAAATAAGGCAGCTTCAGTCCATTTGCCTCTTAAACGTTCATCGGCGATTCTTCTAAATTCAAATAGTTGCATAAATATTACCCCCGGTTATTATAGCGAACATAAATACATTTTTTAAGATAAAAATACGGCTTTTGCGGTTTTTTATAATAATTGCAGCGTATTTACCTAAAGCGGACAGGCTTCGTCTTTTATTTCTTGAATGATTGGATCAGACATTAAGACGTCAGCATATGCCTTTGACATTTCCATGATGTCTTTGGCAAAAGGGCAGGTCGGAATAATCTTCAAATTGTTTTCCCGTGCATACTGAACAACGCGGTCGACAAGGATTTTACCCATGCCTCGTCCTCTGAGTTTACGATTGACGTAAGTGTGATCTAAAATGATGATATTGTCTTTATGCTTTTTAAACGTCACCTCGGCGAGAGCGTTATCTTCGCTTCCCCCCATATAGAAACGGTCTTTGTCTTTTCCAAAAATTAATTTTTCCATTTTTGTTCCTCCTATAGATTATATATGATTTGTTGCAAGCAACTTTTTTTCTATCACTAATTTAACTTGTTAAAAGCGTTATAATCCAGCATTATGCTTTGAAATAGTGCTTAATATATCAAATATCTTGTTTGGAAAAGTTTTTAACCGAGGAAAGATACGACAAAATATTAATCACAATAAATGAGACGACGCCGACTGCTAAAATAATCAATTTGTACTCCCAGAAAAGCGGATCAAACGTATCAATTTTGTCTCTTGCAAAGGGAATGATGAAAACAAGCATTTCAAAAATGCCAAGTAAAAGGAAATATGCCACACTGGCGAAAATCGCGGCGACACCTGGTTTTTTGACATTGCGATAATAAATTGCGAAAAAGATAAGATTAAAAATACTAAGCATAAATAATGCGACACCAAACATCGCCATGTTCGCTTCGATACCTGCTGAGTTTGCCGGAAATTGAAGAACGCTTTTTATAAGAGCAAAGCCCACGGCAAGCAATATCTGAGTCAACTCGATGAGTAAAACATATCCATATCTAGCTTTGACAATATCCTTTTTACTAATCGGAAGCATCATTGAAAAGAAAACGTCATTATTTTCTCGGCCAGTGATACAAGTAAAGAAAACTGCTAAGCCGGCATAAAAGAAAGATACATAGTAAGGGTAATTAGGGATTAGTACCATCGCCGCCATCGCCACGAAAATTGCCGCAGTCGGATGAAACGAAAGCAAGAGCTCTTTTTTTAGAAGCTTTTTCATAAACTATGCTCCTGTTCAAGATGAACCATGATGGCATCTAAATCAGTTTTGACTTTTTTGTGTGGGTGCTCGACAACCATCCCTTTATTAAACAAAAGTGAGGTGCCAGTTTTTGTACGGCGATGTCCAATTGATTTGCTAATCAAATCCTTGCTAAGATTTTCTTTAGTAAATTCAAGTATTTGATACTGATTAATAAAATCAGCAAGCTTGTTAGCGGCAATGATTTCGCCTTCTTTGATGTAAATAATATTGTCGGCGCAGTAGTCTAAATCAGAAGTGATGTGGGTCGAAAACAAAATGGTGATTCCCTGTTCGGCAAGGTCAAGAAAGATTTGCAAAATTTCATCACGCGAAACAGGATCAAGACCACTTGTGGGTTCGTCAAGAATTAAAAGCTCGGCATGATGCGAGAGGGCTAATGATAAAGCATATTTAACTTTCATGCCCGATGATAGTTTCGCAACCGTCTTGTTTTCATCGAGGGCAAAGCGCGACAAATATGAACGATATATTTGTTCGTCCCACTTCGAATAAAACGTCTTGGCGGCTTCGGTAATCGTCTTAATTTTTTTATTGGGATAATAAGAAGCACTGCCTAAAACAAAACCGAGGCGTCCTTTAATTTCTAGTTCATTATCTTTAAAGGATTTGCCAAATACTTTGACTTCGCCATCATCAGGATGAACGAAATTAAATAATGATTTAAATGTTGTCGTCTTGCCGGCTCCGTTTCGTCCGATGAAACCGGTAATTTTTCCATTTTCCAAATAAAAACTAACTTTGTTAAGTACAAAACTTTCATATCTTTTTGTTAAGTTTTCAACTTCTAAAATGTATTCCATAAGCCCCCTATTGAAACTGACGATCGAATTTTTCGACATCCGGTTTGTTAAAATTTAAATATACTCTCGAAATTTCGAAATTGCCTTCTTTATTTTGCAAAAATTCATCTTCAAGTTCATACACCATTAATGCATCAAGATATGTTCTGTCTGGCTGTGTAATATTATACGCTTCTGCTCTTTGAAATCCAAAACGCGGATAGTAGTCAGGTTCGCCATAGATGATAATCGCTTTATACCCTAAGTTTTTCGCCGCTTCGATAGTTTCGCGCATAAGCATGGCCCCGATTCCCTGCCGTTGAAAACGAGGATCGACGCCCAACGGACCAAAGGTGATAACCTCATAAGTTCTATCTTTGCAGATTAACTTCGATTTTGCATAAAAGATTGCACCAACAATTTCTCCTTGAAACACCGCCACTCGAGTTAGCTCAGGAATATAGTCTCCGTGCAGTCGAAGGATGTGAGTCAAATAGTGCTCATCGCATTCGGGTTTATACACATTCCAAAAAGCTTGGCGAATCATCTTCTCCACTAAGAAAAAATCATTCTCTTTTTCGTCTCTAATGGTTATGTCCTGAGAAGCAAATTTATTCATCTAGATAGGTAACTCCCTTAGTCAGCATGAGAGAAAGTTTTATGTCGGCCGCTTCGCCAACAATTCGTATGCGGTTAAAACCTCTTTCCAGTTTAAATATTCGCGCCTCTTTGCATGAATTAATAGCAATATCGGCAATCGTGTCTTTTCTAACGAGAATGACCTTAGAACGTCCACTCAGAATCTCAAAATCAACATCGACACGACAAGATGTATTTTCGCGAAGATAAAAAAGCCCGATTGTTTTAACTCCGCTGAAGGAGACGGTTTTAAGTTTTATGTCATTGCCAAGTTGACGACCAATCATCACTCTGGCCGCTTTTCGATTAACACGGCTTTTTAAACGAGACTCGTCATTAAAAATATCCATAAAATTTCCCCTTATTCATTGTAATCCTCGATTATTTTGAAAAAAAGAAATAAAAAAGGATTGCCCTTTGATAAGCAACCCTTGGTTAAATTTAACGAAATATTACTTGTCGCCCATCGTCATAGCCATAACGGCTTTGGCGGTGTGTAAACGATTTTCGGCTTCCTGATAGACGATTGAATGTGGGCCATCGATTACAGAATCTTCGACTTCGTTGCCACGGTCAGCCGGAAGAGCATGCATATATTTGACGTTCGGGCTGGCTAGTTTGATCATCTCTTCGGTACATTTCCAATCTCTTAAGGTCTTGATGTAATCATCAACGACTTCGGTCGATTGGTTTTTAACCCAACTTCCCCAGTTCTTGGGAATGACGATATCAGCATTTTTGAAAGCTTCTTTCATATCGTGAGTAATGCGGAAGCTGCCGCCGTTTTCTTCAGCATTCTTTTTGGCTTTTTCAATCGCCCAATCTGGGAGATCATAGCCCTCGGGATACGCTAAAGTCACATCCATCGCATAGCGAGGAAAAAGTAAAATTTGTGATAGAGGAACGCTGATTGGCTTTTTATGACTTTCAGCATAAGCCCAAATAATCGAAATTTTAACGTGTTTAGTTGTTGGAAAAACTTCTTGAATTGTCATCAAGTCGGCGAGGGCTTGCATTGGGTGATAAATATCGCATTGCAAGTTCATAATTGGGACGGTCGAATTAGCGGCCATCTCGCGAATATATTTATTACCAACTCCATAATTGCAGTAACGGCAAGCGATGCCATGACCAAACGAGGATAAGATAACAGCCGTGTCTTTCGCGCTTTCACCATGTGAAATTTGCATCATCGAAGTGTCGAGGAAGGTTCCATGTCCGCCTAATTGGGCGAGGCCGGATTCCATCGAGTTTCTCGTTCTTGTTGATTGTTCAAAGAACATCAAAAAACCAGTTTTGTTTTCAAGATACGGCGTTGGAATATTCTTATAAAATTTGTTTTTTAAATCGTAAGATACTTCAAGTAGTTTGTCGATTTCTTCTTTTGTCCATTCTTGAAGGGTTATGAAATGACGACCTTTAAAAAGTGGCTTCATTGTTTTTTTGTAGAACAATTTGTTCATTGTTTTCTCCTTATTTTTCTAGTTGATTCAAATACATCAAAGGTATGGCAGCATAAAGCGCGGCGGCGATGACAAGATCATATTTTCTCGTCTTTTCATTTGGCGCATGTGCTTCTTTTTCGTCACCGGGCCCAAAGCCGATGCAGGGAATGCCATAACGTCCCATAATGGTCACACCATTCGTCGAGAACGTCCATTTGTCAACGACTGGGTCTTTTTTAAAGAGGCCTTTATAGGCTTCGACCGAGGAAGTACAAATAACGTGGTCGTCGGGAATAACCCAAGTTGGAAAATAACATTCGGTCGGATAGACAAGTCCCGTCCATGACGGGCGCTCGTACATGTACATTTCAACGGTGGCCTCAACAGCCTTAACCGATGGTAAGGCCCTGATTTCATCGAGCGCGCCTAAATGCGTCTCGCCCATCGTTAAACGGCGGTCAATTGAGATCCAGCAACTATCGGCAACTGCGCAACGGGATGGTGAGGTGTGAAAAATCTCGCTAATTGTCATCGTGCCTTTGCCTAAGAAAGAATCGTCTTTGAGCCGCTCATTGAGTTGCTTAATTTCGCTGATAATTGGTCCCATCTTATAGATGGCGTTATCGCCTCTTTCCGGGGCGCTTCCGTGACAGGAGATACCACGTGTCGTCACTTTGATTTCCATTCTTCCACGATGACCGCGATAAATGCGGCAGGAAGTCGGTTCCGTAATGACAACAAATTCCGGGCGAACTTTGTCTTCCTCAATAATATATTGCCAAGGAATGCCGTCGCAGTCTTCTTCCTGAACGGTTCCCGTAACAACTAATGTATAGTCATCTTCAAGGCCAAGATCTTTGATGATTTTTCCGGCGTATACCATCGAAGCCATACCGCCTTCTTGGTCACTCGCGCCACGTCCACCGATGTGAATATCATCTTCATATCCTTTATAAGGATCAAAGGTCCAGTTACGGATATCACCGATACCGACGGTATCAATGTGAGCATCCATGCCAATTAAGTGTTTACCGTGTCCAACGTAACCTAAAATATTACCCATCTTATCAATGACGACACGGTCAAAACCGACTTTTTCCATCTCTTCTTTAATGCGATGGATAACTTCTTTTTCCTGACAAGATTCGCTCGGAAGGGCAATCATGTCGCGAAGAAAGGCAGTCATCTCTTTTTGATAGGATTCGGCCTTCTTTAAAATTTCACTAAACGGAACGACTTTACTCATAATGCTTTTCCTCTCATTTTCTTAATTTTTTCATCATATTCAAAAACTTTCTTATATTCGACTTCCCAGAAATCCGGATTTCTCATCGCATCGAGATATTCTTGAGCATAGCCAAATTTAAGCCAGTCATTTTCCTTCTGTTTGAAAAGACGTTCTTTAACATCATGAACGCGAGCATCTTCAATGTAGCGGTCTTCGGCACCAAGGAAAATATCCTTATACCAACGTTCCAAGACAAAATCAGGCATTTCCAATTCGCGCTTTTCAAGAAGCTCAAGTACGCTTTCATAGCGATCATAACCATCAGTGGCAATTGTCACGACGTTATCGCCAGGACCAAGTCTTAAATGTTTCGCCATTTTGATGGCGCCTAAGATATTGCAAATGCCGGACACTCCAAATAATTCGCGCATGTCTTCAGCAATTTTCTTATCAACGCCATGGCGAACTAAAACCTCGGGTGCGTCATGAATGATTTTTAAGCCACGGACAGATTCATCATCCTTGATTCGAGCAATAAAGTCTGTGGTCAAGATGTTATGAATTAAGGTACACATTTTGTCACCAATACCTTCAATGCGGTGTTGACCACGTCCGCCATTAGTAAGAGTTGAACACTCATAAGGTTCAAGAGCGGCAATTTTACATTCCGGAAATACTTTTTTAATCGCATCGCCAGCTGCTAACGTTCCGGCGCTTCCTGGTGCTGAGGCAAAACAAGCAATACGGCCATTACCAACATCTTTAACAGCATCGATACAGCTATGTCCAGTTACATGGCGATGAAAACGATAATTCGGAAGCAGCTCAAATTGAGCTAAGCTCCGATAACTCGGATTTTTCTTCAGTTCAAAAGTTCTTTCAAGCGTTAAAATAACATCGGATTCGGTTCCTGGCGTTAAATCTAGTTTCGCACCATAACGTTGAATTCGGTCATAACGCTCCTTGGACATGTTGTCTGGCATGATGACAATCGCGTCATATTTCATTAAATTGGCGATATAAGAAACGCCGATGCCAAAGTTTCCGGTTGATGGACCAAGAATCGTATGCTTTCCGGGAATAATATCGCCGTCGATGCATCCTTCGATTAAGGTCGAATAGGCTGGTCCGACTTTATGGGAACCAGATGGGTATTGCTTACCTAAAAGCACGACGATGTTAGCCTCAACACCGGTTAAGGCTTTAGGTAAAACGATTTTACGAACTGTTTTCCCATCATCTTCTCTCCAGTTAATGTTAAAAAGATTGATTGGGTTGAGTTCGTCTTCGTACTTAGCCTTCAAGGCCTTCGCGCGGACTTCCGGGTCGATGTGATCCGGGTGGAGCATCTCATCATAAGTTGGTCCAAATGGAATGTTTGTCATTTTAATTGACTCCTTTTTCTTTCAAATATTTGTATAGGGCCTCAATATCGGGCTTTAGAAGGATGGGTTGGCTAATGGCCTTTTGGGCATTCGTCGGGTCTTTTAAGCCATTGCCAGTGACAATAAATGTCACCGATTCATCTGGTTTAATCAAACCTTTGTGTAGAGCCTCTTCAATGCCAGCAAGGGCTGTTACCCCCGCTGGTTCACCAAAGATGCCTTCAAGGCGCCCTAAAAGCGCCATACTCTCTAGTATATGCTTATCACTGACACTTATAAAGTGCCCACCGCTTTTTTTGATTGCAAACATTGCTTTGACAGGATTACGCGGAATACCAACAGCGATCGAATCCGCAATAGTGTTTTCGTCAGCTTCCTTAAGTTCTTCATTGTTTTCAAAGGCGGTCACAAACGGAGCACATCCATCGCTTTGCACACCAAGAATTTTAGGAATGCGTTTAATCAAGCCAAGTTGAAGCAAGTCAAAAAAACCTTTGTAAACTCCGCCAACACTACAACCATCACCGACAGAAATAGCGACCCAATCAGTTGGTTCAAAATTTAGTTGTTCAGCGATTTCAAAGGCAACCGTCTTTTTTCCTTCAACCATATGCGGATTAATGGCAGCATTGCGGTTGTACCAATGATACGTTTCAATTGCCTTGCGAGATAAGTTATATGTATCTTTATAGTCGCCATCGACACAGATGACGGTAGCTCCGTAAATCGATAATTGGGTAAGTTTTCCAATCGGCGCTCTTTTCGGCACAAAAATAACACTCTTTAGCCCTATATGGGCGGCCTGACAAGCACAACTTGAAGCAGCATTACCAGTTGAAGAACAAGATATTGTCTTAGCTCCTGCTTCAATTGCTTTAAGAACAGCGACTCCGCTGGCCCGGTCTTTTGTTGAACCGCTTGGATTTAATCCTTCGTCTTTTATATACAAAGTTTTAATGCCAAGATGTTCTGCCAAACGTTTGGATTTATAAAGTGGCGTCCAACCAATTCTTAGCATCTCGCTAATGTGATCATCGCGAATACTCATAATCGGCGCATATCGCCACATTGAATAATCATGGTTGTTTTTAAAATAATTAAGGGTGACAGTATCCTTTAATTTCTCATAGTCGTACTCAACATCGAGAATGCCTTTATCACCACAAGATGGGCAAGTATAAATTGCTTCGTCAGGCGAATAAGTCTTACCACACAATGTGCAACGATAACCTTTAAATTTATGCATCATAACACCTTCTTTATTGTATTCCATTAATGAATGATTCAATGATGTTTGTCGCTACTTTACGGCGATACACTTTGTTCGATCTTTGATCATCAATTGGAGCAATTAATTTGTTGGACTCTTCTAAAATTCGTGGCAAATCAGCGATAATTTGTTCAATTGGTCGATTTTTAAGGGAATTTTCAAGCTCGACACTTCTAGCCACCATGGCCGAAACCGAACCAAAAGCAAAACGGATATCGGACACTAAGCCAAAGTTAACTAGATACAAACCGGCAAACGAAACTTTGCTAATTGAATCGGCGCGGCGACCTCCGACTTTAACCCATTTGTACTTGGTGACAGGAAGAAGAGGGATGATGATTTCTTTGATTAATTCATTAGTCCGCAAATCAATTCTACGAACTCCAGTAATAAATTTAGAAATCGGTAACACTCTTTCACCATTAACGCTAGATAATACTACTTCGGCATCATATAAATAGAGGGCGACGAGACTATCTCCCGCAGGTGAGGCGTTAGCGATATTTCCGGCTAAAGTCGCGCTATGACGAATTCCGGGACTTCCGATTTCGCGGATGATATCTTTTAATAAATTTGGAACGTCTGGATGATGAGATATATCTTCTAATTTAGAGCTGGCTCCAATCAGAACACAATTCCTTTTTCCGTCTTTTTTAACATAATTAAGTTCTTCGAGGTTTGCGATATACAAAACATCCTTCATAAACTTTGGAGGCGTGCCGGCTGTGTTTCGTTTTTGAATCATTAAATCGGTCCCGCCAGCCATGATATGACATGGTCCCGCGTTCAAAGTGTTAAGTGCTTCTTGAAGATTGTTAGGAATAATGTGCTTTACCATAAACCCGCTCCTAACTCAGCGGCTTTTTGAACCGCTTTTATAATCATGTTATATCCGGTGCAGCGGCAAAGGTTTCCGGATAATCCAATGCGAATTTCTTCATCGCTTGGGTGAGGATTCATTGAGAGAAGACTCTCGGCCGCCATGATCATTCCCGGCGTGCAAATACCGCACTGCGAACCGCCTTCAATGTGGAAAGCATCTTTTAATATTTGATAGCGTTTTGTTTTGGCCAACCCTTCGATTGTCAAAATCTTTTTGCCATTCGCGTTTGCTAACGGAAAACAACAACTATTGACGACGCGGCCATTTATTAGAACCGAACATGCTCCACATTCGCCTTCACCACAGCCTTCCTTGGTGCCAGTCAATTGAAAATGATCGCGTAAAACGTCGAGTAAACGTAAGCTTGGATCAAGTTCCACGGAAACATCTTGACCGTTTAAATTAAATTTAATTTTATTCATTATTTATCAACTCCATGATGTATTCGGGTGTTGCCGGAATGCGATTAACCTTGCGCTTTATGGCATCTTCGATTGCTAGTGCAACAGCCGGCGCTCCTCCGACAAAAGTAAGTTCACCGACGCCTTTGGCTCCATAAGGTCCGTATAGAAAGGGATTATCCATAATAACCGTTTCCATCGGTGGCATATCCATTGAGGTCGGAATAATGTAATCAGTCAAGTTTTTTTGTCTTAACTTGCCTTTTTCGTGGCGCATATTTTCCAAATATCCATAGGCTACGCCTTGAGTGATGCCACCATCAGCCTGTCCAATCACCATTCTTTCGTCGATGGCTTTGCCAATATCATAAACGCTCCAAATTCCTTTTAATTGAACTTCGTATGTTATTGGTGAAACTTCAACTTCAACAACATTTACTCCCCAGGAATAAGATGGATAGGCATCACCTTGAAGTTTGCTTTCGTCCCACTCAATGTAATCAGGTTGTTTATACTGTTCAATAATTTCTTGATACTGCCCTTTTTGCCAACTGTCTTTTAGTTTTTGGGCGGCACGAGCTAACAAACCCCCGACAATCATCATTGTTCTTGAAGCAACTGTCGGTCCTGAATCAGGCGCAAAATCAGTGTCGGGATAGTCAAAGACAACTTGTTCGTTTGGAACGTCAAGGACCATCGCCACGACGCGTTTAAGCGAAGTTTTCGCTCCTTGACCCATGTCAACGGCGGCAATATATAAATAAACAATATCCTGCTCATCTTTGACAAGGCGAACTCGAGATTTAATATGGGTGCTTTCACCATCGCCAGTAAAACCACACCCATGTAAGAACCAACTCATGCCGATTCCTTTGTAAACACCAGGCTTTGAATATTCTTTTATCTTCTTGTGATAATCAGACATCGCCACTGCTTTTTTAATCATGTCTTTCATGATAATTGGATCGCGGAAAAAACCACTTGTCGAAGTCAAATCGCCTTGTTTAACCAAATGGTTAAGTCTAAAAGCGAAAGGATCGACCCCTAAATCTTTGGCAAGATGAGTCATAAACATTTCAATAGCAAAAATCATCTGCGGAGATCCAAAGCCGCGAAAGGCTCCAGTTGGAACTGTATTAGTAACGTAAACATTACCAGAAACATCAAGGTTATCAATCGTATAGGCGTCAGTTACCGCCAGCATGGCGCGCGATAAAACAACGGCACTCAATCCGATATAAGCGCCAGCGTCTAAACCAACTTCAGCTTTGATGCCTAATACTTTATTATTTTCGTCAATTTTCGCTTCTAAAGTTATTGAAGAAGGGTGACGTTTGGTCGTCACCAACATATCTTCTTCGCGTTCAAAAATCATTTTGATTGGTTGCTTGATTTTCACGACCGCGGTCGCAAGTTGACAAGCTGTGGTTGAAGGAAATTCCTCTTTACCACCAAAGGCACCGCCAACCGCGGGTTGAATAACACGGACTTTATCTTCGGGATAACCCAAAGTGTTAATAACGGCATTTTTGATGTAATAAGGACACTGCATCGAACCAATTAATGTTACTTTCCCACCTTCTTCTAAATAGGCAAGCATTCCTTGCGGTTCAATATAGGCCTGCTCTTGATAACCAGTTTCAAAAGTTTCTTTAATTGTTCTAACAGCGCGTTTAGAAGCTTCTTGAAAATCACCTTTTTTAAATGACTTATGAGCCACGCTGTTGACCAAATCAAAAACACCCTCTTCTTCTTCATAAGTAATTTTGATTTGACTAATAATTTCATCAATCACGAGTTTGTCAGGACCAACGATTAACATAATCGGTTCGCCAATATAGTTTACGCGCTCGCTTGTAAAGACAGGCCAATCGGTAAACACCATTTTGACATAATTTTCTTTGACGACATCGCGATGGTCGACGACATAATAACCATTTGGGAGTTCAGGAATGGAAAAACTGACTATTTTTCCTTTAGCGATTGAAGAACGAACGGTTTTGGCAAAAAGGGTGTTGTTTAAAATAATGTCAGCGACATATTTAGCTTCGCCCGAACATTTTTCTTCATGGTCGACTTTCGGTGTTGATTTATTCGGATCGAACATTGATTACTCCTTTTCTTCCATGACAATCGCCCCAGTTGGACACTTAACTGGACATAGTCCGCACTGAAAACATTTCTTGGGATCAAAGGTAATAACATCTTTCATCTCAATGGCAAAATATGGACAAATTTTAACGCACAGCATACAACGAATGCATTTTTCGGGAATTAAATGAGGGGTGTTTCCTTCATATTTAACTTTGTTAAGAAGCTGAGTATTAATAACTTCCTGAATCGAAGAGAAGCCATTTCTCTCTAAGGCCTTTGGCAGGTCTTCAATAATTTTGGCGTATAATTGTTTGCCTTTAAGCAAGGCCGCTGAAAGCATTTGGACGCCACTGGCGCCTGCTAGCAAAAATTCTATAACATCATCCGCGGTGGCGATTCCACCAACACCGATAACTGTTAATGATGGTACGGCTTGCTTGATTGTATAAACGGTAGCTAAAGCCAAATTCTTAATGACTGGACCGCTCGTCCACACGAAACCTTTTTCGTTTCCGTAAATGATGCGACGCTTTTTAATGTCAATTTTCATCGTCGGGCCAAGTGAATTGACGGCTACTACGCCGTTTGCCCCGGCTTCTTTGATGGCTTTTGCAAACCCGGAAGGATCAGGAATATGAGGACTTATTTTCATATAGAGAGGTTTTTTGGTATGTTTGCGAATCGTTCTGACTGTTTCAGCGATGACGGAGTGATCAGTGCCCACATAGTGGGTGGAAACCTCAAAAGCATCAGCAAAACAATCGAGTAAAGGAATTAACACTTCCATGTCTTCTTTGCTGTAACCAACGCTGACGATTAAGGGACGGCCATCATTAACAGCCACAAATTCCGGCAAAAATTCCTCAATCCATTTTTCTTTGTTGTATTCACTCCAAAGTTCACTGTTCATAATATATTCGCGGTCGCCATAAATACAGGGGCGAGGAATATGGGCGTCTTTAGTGGAAATGGTCTTTGTCACAATCGCTCCACAGCCAGCGTCTTTCATAAAAACCAATCGCTCAGTGTCGCCGACGAGTGGTCCCGCTGCGGGCATAAGGGGATTGGCAAGAACTAATCCATCAAATTTGGTCGTTAAATCCATCATTTTTCTCCTTTGATTCTATTCCATAACGAATTGGCGATTTCCTGGCTATTTTCAAGTTCCAAAACAAGCTTTTTATTCGTCAGTTCGTAATTTTCCACAAGTTGTTCGCCAGCGACGAAAACATCGCTTGGCTTAAATGAGTGCATCATCCCATAAAAAAGATGACCAAGTGCATTGTTCTCATCAAGATTGGTTGGAGCAAGATAAGGCACTAATAACATATCTGCTTCGTAACCGGCTTCGATGCGACCTAGTTTGACATTAAGATGGCGAGAAACATAATCGTAGCCATTATTAATCATCGCCAATAGCTGCGTGAGCCCAAAGGCCGTTGGTTTCTTGTGCAATAAATGAGCTGAATATAGAACATTAATATATTCATTGGCAATACCGCTTGATAGTCCGTCGTTTCCAATCATAACGGGAACCCCTAATTCAGTAAACTTATTAACGTTTGGTAAACCAACGGCGTTATTCATATTCGAAGTCACATTGACAACGATTGATGCCTTGCGCTTCTTAATAATATCTAGTTCTTTGTCATTAACATGTACGCAGTGAACGAGAAGACTATCTTCGTTGATTAATCCATGACGATCCAAACGTTCAATGACTCGCTCCTGATACTTAGCCAAGGAGTCCTCTTCATCCATTACGCTTTCAGCGACATGGATGTGAATCGGCGTATCTTTTAAATTCTCGCTTACTTTTTTAAGAGTTTCTTCTGATAGACTCATCGAAGCGTGAAGACCAAAAAGGCCAGCTGTAAAGGGTGTCTTAAAATGTTTAATAAAATTGACGTTTTCTTGAATTGCATCTTCGACATTGAAACGATCGCTTACTTCAAAGGCAAACAAGGCTCTAACGGAGGAAACATCGCAAACGGCCTTTTTAAGCGAGGCAAGGGAACCAGTTATTTCTTTGCCGCTGGCGTGATGGTCAATAATGGTTGTCACTCCGTTGCGAAGAAATTCCGAAGCGGCGACAAGACCGCTGTAATAGGAAGTTTCGTTATCAATATGACGATCGATTTTCCACCACATTTGATCTAGAATTTCCTGAAAGTTTTTTGGATCGAAAGGTAGAGCCAAGCCTCGGGCAAAAGTTGAATAGATGTGTGTGTGGGCGCAAACAAGCCCAGGCATAAGAAGTGCGCCTTGTCCATCGATGATTTTATAGCCACCATCGACAAAGTCGTTCATATCTCCAACTTGAAAAATTTCTTGGTCAAAAACAACAAAACCATTATTCAAAAACTTTGCAAAATCATAAATTTTGACGTTAATTAGGGCTTTTTTCATTCAATATCCCGTCCTTTAATCCAATGTCCTTGTCCTCCTTGATAAACGCGGTTTTCAATTACAAAATGTCCGCGTACCATGGTCGATATAACTTGTCCATGCGAGGGTTGGCCAATGTAAAGTGAATAATCGGAATTGCCGTGTTGATCAAGAATTATGCTACGCGGTTCAGATTTAAAAATAACTAAATCGGCATCATTGCCAACTTTAATTTCGCCCTTCCCAACTAAGCCTTGAATACGGGCAATATTGCTCGTCATCTTATTAATAACAGCATCGCCAAGATGATGACGCATAATCGTAAACGAGTGTTCGATACCGCCAATGCCTAATGGCATTTCAAAAAGCATTTTGCCTTTTTTGTCGGCGATATTGAAAGCACAATGATCAGTGCCAATCGTATCGATATGCTTTTGGTTCGTAAATAATAATTTGCGCGCCACAAAACCCCTTAAAGGCGGGGCAAAGGAATATAAGTATCCATCTTCACGTTCTAAAGCCTCGTTTGTAAAGGTAAAATACTGAGGACAGCTTTCGACAAAGAAACGCTTATTAAGAATATCATCGTAATTTTCAATAAGGGCTTCTAAAGTATGTCCATCACTAAGATGAACCATGTAAAGTTTTCCGCCATGCTTGCGAACAAGTTCGGCGAGTTTTAATGCTTCGCTTCTTTCGGCTTCTGAAGAACGACTAATCGGTAAATCTTGATAGGTAAAATCTTTCTTCAAAATTATCAAATCATCGTTTTCAACATGAGCAAGCAAGAGGAATTTATATTTATCCGATAATTCGAGAAGCTTAATAATATCTTTTTCATATGTCCGGCGGCCGGAGTCTGAATAAGTCGTGAACAACTTCAGCGTGTGCATATCTAAACTTTTCATCTTTTTAACGAATTCTTCTAAATCACCAGTCGGATTCTTAATACAAGCGTGAAGACGAAAATCAATGACTGATTTACTCGCTAATGCTATGCGTTTATCGTAAGCGGCTTGGAGCTCTTCAACATTACCGGCAGGATCGAGAAAATCAACAATTGAAGTGACTCCGCCATAGGCGGCGGCCACCGTTCCATGATAAAAATCATCGACGGATTTATATTTGCCTAAATCAAGTCCAAAGTGAACGTGAGGGTCGATGATGCCGGGAAGAACTTCAAATCCCTCCGCGTCCACCACTTTTGAGGCATCCAAAAAGTCATCACTTATTAACGCAATTTTCCCTTTTTCGATATAGAGGTTATGTGTTTCCCAGTGACCGTTGATGTAGAGTAGGCCGTTCATAATTGCATAGTCGTACATAGTTCTACTCCTCTCCTTGAACTTTTAAAAGTTCATAGTCGTTAATGGCGAAGTGTGAGGTAACGGGCTTGACGAGATCTTCACGGACGGCGATTACGAGATCAAGGCCGCTTGCTAAAACTTTTTTGAGGATGTTATGATAGCCTCCTCCCATAATTTCTAGAACGCCAACTTCATCGAGGTAGATAGGCGATACTTGCTGTTTGACGAGTTCATTAACAACGCTTTCAAGCAAGGGTAGTAAGTTTAAATTTAAGTAAAAGGGCCCAAACTTACCACTATGAGAGAAATCTTGATGGTAGTGGTTTTGATGAATCATCCACGGAATGGTGCTGTTATCACTGAGGCGAAGCATGGTATAACCGTAAACTTGCTTGCCCTTCATCTTTTTTATGGCGGCAAAGCCGTCCCCAATTAGGTTCTTTCGATACTCATTAAGAAGTGTCGTGGTTTTGCCGGCATTAATTTTTCCGGTGATAATTTTAATCATTAAGAACCTTTCTGTTTTTGATGATTGTCAGCATGATGAGTAAGTAATTGTTCCCTTATAGCAAATTGGGTATTACAACCGCAAGAACAGCAAAGACCAAAGTTAACGGTGATAAAACATACATGAGCCAGTTTGGTGTCTTTAAATCTGTTTTTTTCATTGAGAGCAAACCTTGCACCAAACGATAAACGCCATAAATCATGGCGAAGACTAATAATTCATAAGCGCCATTAACAAAGATGAAACTCGCGCTTGCTTCAAAGCTAGAAAGCTGGGCGGCAAGATTTCCACTGATAGCTGATTGAATTCCTTGATTTGCTAAGAAAAGAGTGCGCCAGGAAACGATGGCCAAGACAATCGCGCCAAGATGAATAAATGTTTGTTTGGCTGGAGAAGTTTTCTTTTCGAAGATATAACTGACAGCAAACACGGTGATCGATTCTAAAATAATTGAAATCATCGGTGTGTATACTCTCATCAATCCTTCCCAATGAATTGGGAAAGCAAAATTAATGGCCTTAATGGCGGCAGCAAGCAAGCCAACATAAAGGATTGTGCTCCTCCGTCCTGTGTTTTGATAAGCCCAATACATTAAAGCCGAGCCAATCGGAAACATGACAAGACCTGACCACATGCCAGGCAGCCAGTGCAAAATATAGCCCATCGTAGCTTCAAGCAAACCCCAGACGGCACCGAAAAAGACAACGGCAAACAGTGTGTTTAACTTCGTTTTTTTGTTATTCATAACAATACTCCTTTATTTCCTTTTGTTCAGCCCCTGAAATATCTTTTCAGGAGTGACCGGCAAATTATTTATACGCACGCCAGTGGCGTTCGCGACAGCATTCGCAATTGCGGCCGGAGGCGTGTCAATACCAATTTCACCAACCGACTTAGCTCCATAAGGCCCGCTTTCCTCATAGCTTTCGGCGAACTCGGTTGTTAATTTCTTAACATCGAGCATCGTCGGAATTTTATAGTAGAGGAAACTGTTGCTATTAAGCTTTCCGCGGTTGCTGTATTTAACGTCTTCAAAACAAGCCATGCCTAAGCCTTGAACGATGCCACCTTCGACTTGGCCTCTAGCCAACATTGGGTTAATTGTCACGCCGCAGTCGACGACACTCACATAATGAAGAATGTCATATTCGCCTGTCTCAGTATCGAGTTCGATTTCGACATAACCTGCCATAAAAGGCGGGGGCGATTTGTGACCGACATAACTTTCGGTCGCCGATAATTGATGTTGATTATCATTGTAATAAAGACGATTGGCCATATCTGAAAGAGTTAAGACTTTATCTTTGGCAAAAAATTTCTCGCCATCAAAAACAATTTCTTCTTCTTTAACTTTTAGATAGTTCGCCGCTTCTTTAATTAACATACCTTTCATCTTCAATGCAGCCTTTAAGGCGGCGTTACCGGAGACATAGGTTGTACTGGAAGCATACGCTCCGACATCAAATGGTGTTAAATCAGTGTCTGAGGAATAAATAATAACTTTATCAACAGTCGTCATTAAAGCTTCGGCGACAATTTGAGTGATAACGGTATCGCTTCCCTGACCGATATCGGTCGCACCGACAGTAAGATTATAGAAACCATCGTCATTAAGTTTAATTGTGGCTGCTGCCATATCAATATAAGGAATACCACTTCCTTGCATAGCAATTGCCATGCCGACAGCGCGTACTTTATGAGGACCCGCCTTAACAAATGGGTATTTATCCTTCCAGCCAATTAATTCCGCACCGCGATCTAGGCAATAACGTAGTTTGCACGTATCCATATCCATGGCCGTGCCTTCCGTGCCTTCGCCCATGATAGCAAAAATCGGGCTGGTCTCGCCTTCATCCATCATATTCTTGCGACGGAGTTCGAGCGGATCAATACTTAGTTTTTTAGCAAGGACGTCTATTGCTGATTCTAAGGCAAAATTTCCTTGAATCGCTCCATAACCGCGGAAGGCGCCGGCTGAAACATGGTTAGTATAAACAACGCGTCCGCCAAAGTGAACGGCATCCACTTTATTATAAAGTGGCAACACTTTTGAACCGGTAATCATGAAAACGGTTAAGGCATGTTCGCCATAAGCACCAGTATCAGATAAGCTATCACTATCGATTGCTTTAATCGTGCCATCTTTCATTGCACCAATACGCATTCTCATGCGCATTGGATGACGAGTATATGATGATTCAAATACTTCCTGACGGGAATAAATCATCTTAGATGGTTTTTTGGTTTTTAAAGTAACAAGTGAGACAAAGAATTCGCTATGAAGGGCTTGTTTGCCACCAAAACCACCGCCTACTCGCGGTTTGATAACGCGAATCTTACTAATTGGCATATCCAGTGTTTGGGAAATAATTCTTCTGACGTGATAAGGGGTTTGTGTCGATGTATAGATGACGAGACGGTTATGATAATCAAGTCTCGCATTCGCGGTATGCGGCTCCAACATCGCGTGAGCTTGAGCTTGTGTATAATAAGTTTCATCAACTACAATATCGCACTTGGCCAATGCCTCTTCGACATCACCAATATGCATGTCATAAGCAGCTGCGACGTTTTTCTTCGGTTCAAAACCAATTGGAAACATCTCGCGAATGCCATCTTCAGGGTGAATAACATTTTTGTTTTCATAAGCGGTTTCAAAATCTAACACCGGCTCAAGTACTTCGTATTCGACTTCGATAAGTTTTAAAGCTTGATCGGCGATTGATTCATTGATGGCCGCCACGCAGGCGACTTCGTCACCGACATAGCGAACATACTCGTCTAAGATAAATTTATCGTGAGGAGATGGTTCGGGATAGCCTTGACCGGCTCTAGTAAACGATGTCCGAGGTACGTCATGATACGTTAATACAACTTCTACGCCAGTTAAGACTTTAGCTTTTGATACATCAATTTTTTTTATTCTTGCAAAAGCGTGTGGGCTTCTTAAGACTTTAACAATTAAGGAATTGGGTTCGGCGAGATCATCCGTAAAAGCCGGACGACCCATCATGATACCCTTGCCGTCAACTGAAGGCGTTTTATGATTTACAACTTTGGTTTTCATTTATGAGCCTCCAAATAATTTTTAATCGCTTTAAACTGAGCTTGATAGCCTGAACAACGGCATAAGTTACCAACGACGAAATGCTTGATATCTTCATCCGTCGGGTTTTTGAGTTCTTTTCTTAAAGCGAGAATTGTCAAAGCGAGACCGGTATTACAAAATCCGCATTGATCAGCGCCTTCGTCCGAGAAGAAGTTACTAATTTCATCAACATCGTCTTGAACCGCTTCCACGGTCGTGACGTTTCTTCCTTCAACTCTTGCGGATAAAAATGAACAGGATAATATCGGGCGTCCGTCTAATAAGACGGTGCACGCTCCGCAAACCGCTTCATCACAAGCTTTTTTAACCGACAAAAACGAATGATTACGTAGGGTGTCAGCTAAATACTCTCCAGGAGGTATGTCGTAGCTGACATTTCGACCATTTAAGTTAAAATTAACTTTCATTATTTGCTAACCTCCTCAAGACCACGTTTAACATAAGCTCTCGCGAGCGCTTTTCGATATTCAGCGCTGGCAGCACCCGTCGAGGCGTATAAAAGTTCCTCGGACGCAAGATCAGCTACCATAACGATGAGTTCGGGTGATAACTTCTTTGCACCATTAACCACTTCCATTGATTTAACTGCTAAAGAGGCAACTGAGGGACGACTGCCTATCGCTATGCGATACTCGCCGTTAACATTAGCGATTGCCACATTAATAACAGCAAAATCAAGAGCGGTCGTTTTAACTTTTTTAAAGAAAGACGGACCTTTACTTTTCTTAATAACAACATGGGTTAAGATATCGCTTAAGCGACCTTTAAAACTTAAAAAGTCTTTAAGACTCATTTCTTTATGAGGATAAAAGACAACCGTTGTGTCAAGCGCTAGTAATGGAGTAATGATATCGGAAAAAGGAAATCTTCCAGCGACTGAACCGCCGATTGTAGCGCCATTGCGGAAAGCAACGCCCATAATTTGACCAACGGCTTCAATCAGAATTCCCCCTTGAATATCTTTAAGTAACGGACTCAGTTCAAAATCCCTGAGGCTGACCATAGCTCCAACTTCGACGGCGTTGCCAAGATCTTTGATGGCGCCAAGTCCAAGAGTGCTTAAATCAACTAAAGCGTTAGCAGAAGAAGTTGACTTTTTAAGCCAAAGACCACCGCCTAACAAAACGTTTTTTGCGTCTTGAAGTAAGATTTGGTGAGCTTCTTCCAGGGTCGCGGGTCGTAAATAGCGATTTGCTTCCATGTTTGTTTCCTTTCTTTATTTATCTAATTTTTGATAGTCATGAGGGGTATCGATGTCCATCAAAATTTGTGAATCCTCTGTCTTGATTATTTCATAATCGTGGCGATTGCGAAATACTTTCAGATTTGAGGTGACCGGCTCATTAAGCAATTCATCTTTTAGAGAATGTTTAAGAAATAGAGGGTGCCCGGTTTGGTTTTGATAGACGGGAACACGCAATTCCTTGCTTCCGGAAAGCAACCTTTGATATGTATTGGGGCTTACAAAGGGACAATCTCCTGGGAGAATAAAAAAATCACCTGTCGTTTGACGAACGCCGGCTTGAATGGAACTAAACATTCCTATCGGATAGTCGGCATTATAAACGATGGTGACTTTATCGTAATCTTTGAGCGCTTGGGTAATTTCTTTATGGAAGTGCCCGCTTACGACAACAACTTCATCAACGAAGGGAAGCAATCCTTCGACGGCATGGGCAAGCAAAAACTTTCCCTTGTGCATTAATAGCATTTTATTCGTCTCGGCCCGACTTGAGTATCCGGCCGCTAGAATAATCCCGTGGATCATTAAGTTTACTCCTTGTTTGATATCAGTTTTTCTCTTCCAACAATGTTGAATGAGGTAAACTGTGTTTTTTCTGTCGCGGTGTTTACAACAACTAAATTATAAATGCTAGGGCTACTCATTGCAAACGCGTATTTGCCCACGGAAGGAGCGCGGGAGCTCGTACTCGTATCTTACGCCTCTCAAGCGAGCGTGAAAAAAAATACTTTACGTGCAATTTATTGCACACTTCCATGAATCATTGTTGATATTAACGTAAGGTTGTATAATATTTAAGTTGTGCACATTGTTAGCACGAGAAGGAAATTAAACATGAGCAGATATGTCGTCTCACTCGGCGGAAACGCCCTCGGAAATAACGCTGAAGAACAGAAGAAATTATTAGTCAAAGTCGCTGAACCCATCGTCGCTTTAATCCAGGATGGACACGAAGTCATTATCGTCCACGGAAATGGTCCACAGGTTGGTATGATTAACCTCGCTTTTGCTGAATCAAACTCCACACCAGATATGCCTTTCCCAGAATGCGGAGCAATGAGTCAAGGCTATATCGGATTCCATCTTCAAAACGCAATTTGTAATGAACTTGCAAAGCAAAATATCAAAAAACATGTTGCAACCATCGTCACTCAGGTTGTCGTTGATGAACATGATCCGCTTTTTCAAAATCCGACAAAACCAGTCGGTGCTTTTTATAGCAAAGAAGAGGCTGATATTATCGCCCAGGAAAAGGGATATGTCATGAGAGAAGACAGCGGCCGCGGATATCGCCGCGTCGTCGCTTCGCCCATTCCGATTGATGTTGTTGAAAAAGAGATGATTCTCTCTTTAATTAAAGATCAACACGTCGTCATTTGTGCCGGTGGAGGCGGTATTCCTGTAATTTATAAAAACAATCATTTAGAAGGCATCGCTGCCGTCATCGATAAAGACTATGCCTGCGCCAAAGTCGCCGCCTTGGTTGATGCTGATTATTTAGTTATTTTAACGGCAGTAGATAATGCTTATATCAACTATAAAAAACCTGGCGAAAAACGTCTTGAACTAACCACCATAGAAGAGATTGAAAAGTATTCTGAAGAAGGCTTTTTTGCCAAGGGAAGCATGTATCCAAAAGTGCAAGCAATCCTGATGTTTCTAAAAGCCAAAAAAGGTAAAACTGCAATTATTAGTTCGCTTGAAAAAGCTAAGGATGCATTCTTGGAAAAGACCGGAACGGTGATCAAATCCTAATTTTCAACCAATAAAAAACCGCTTTTGCTTATTTAATGATAGATTTGCGGTTTTTATATATGAATGCAAAATTGAACATTTATCTTAAAAGGATTTCTCAATTTATCATGTGAATTTGATTTCTGGCATTAATCCTGAATCATCAAATATGACTTCTTATATACAAAAATTGTTGTCAACTATGCCATTAGACATATGCATGATTTCTAATGAAATACTTTCGAAGTTTGCTCTAAAGAGTAAGAAAAACTTGAGAAAGAATTATTAAAAAAGTCAGGTATTAACCTGACTCTTTATCACATATTGAGCTAATTAGTGAATGACGCGAAGACTGATAATGCCAGTGATTTCGGCAAGTGATTCGCCAAGGCAAACACCATCTGAACACTCGCCTATTGTTTTAACAAAATCGAGTAAAGTAACGCCATAAACGCCTTTAACTTTACTGACGATTTGTTTGACGACACCACGAGTCTCAATTGCCTTAATTATCTGCCCAGAAAGACCTTCATTCGCTTCGTGTAAAATGACGATGCGATGGGCTTCGGTTTTTGGTCCTAATTCGATATTAGGATAGTTGACCGAATTAACAATATTTCCGTTTTCGATAAAGTCGACGATTTGTTTGACTGCCATCGTCGCGCAATTATCTTCAGCTTCTTCAGTCGAGGCGCCTAAATGGGGGATAGCAACAACGCCTTCCATGTTCGCGGTCGCATGATTTGGGAAGTCAGTAACGTAACGACGAACCTTACCACTTTTAAGCGCTTCGCGAATGTCGTCATCATTAACGATGGCGTCGCGAGCGGCATTAACAATTACAACGCCGTCTTTCATTTTTGATATACTCTCGCGATTGATCATTCCTTTTGTCGCCGGTAAAAGTGGGACGTTAAGACTGATATAATCAGCGACGGCATATAGTTCATCGGGATTGGCCACTAAACGAAGATTGGTGGGAAATAGATCCTTGTTCTTTTCAATTGTTCCTTGAGATGGTTCATAGGCAGCAACGTTCATGCCCATTCCATCAGCGCCTTGAGCGACTAAAATTCCAACTGCGCCTAAACCAAAAATACCAATCGTTTTACCAAGAATCTCAGTACCGGCAAAAGCAGCTTTAGCTTTTTCCATATTTTTATTAATCTCGACGTCTTCTTTATTGGCTTCAACCCACTTCATTCCGCTGTGAATATCACGGGCGGCGAGAAGCATTCCGGCGATTGTGATTTCTTTTACAGCGTTGGCATTCGCGCCTGGAGTATTAAACACGACGACACCAGCTTTTGCATAAGTGTCTAAAGGAATGTTATTAACACCCGCACCCGCTCTTGCAACAGCGACAACGTTTTCTGGCAAAATCATTTCGTGCATAACGGCGGAACGCACTAAAATAGCATCAGCCTCATTCAGTTCGACTGTCACCTCATAATTATGAGGTAAAGTCTTTAAGCCAACTGAGGATATTTTATTTAAACAAAGTACTTTTTTCATATCGTGACCTATTTAACGTGCTCAGCTTCGAACTCACGCATGTATTTGACTAAGGCTTCAACGCCAGCTAAAGGCATAGCGTTATATATCGAAGCTCTCATACCACCGACAGAACGGTGACCTTTTAGATTAGCAAAGCCAGCCTTTTTAGCGCCTTCTAGGAAGGCATCATTAAGTTCATCGCTATCTGTTCTAAAACAGACGTTCATTAATGAACGAGAACCTTTATCAACCGTGCCTTTAAATAGTTTGCTGCTATCAAGGTAGTCATAAATATGAGCAGCTTTCTTTTCATTTCTTTCTTTCATGGCTTCAAGTCCGCCGTGATTAAGAATCCACTTAAAGACGAGACCACATATATAAATGCCATACGTCGGAGGCGTGTTATACATCGATCCAGCATCAGCCAGAACTTTGTATTTCAATAAAGTCGGAGTTCCAGGAAGTGGTTCGTTTTCTAATAAGTCTTCGCGAATAATGGCGATGACGACGCCGGCTGGTCCGACGTTTTTCTGGGCGCCAGCGAAGATTAAATCGAATTTAGAAACGTCCATTGGCTCTGATAAGAACGATGACGAGGCATCATTGACTAAGACTTTCCCAGGAAATACAGGATACTTCTTGTATTTTGTTCCGAAGATTGTGTTGTTATCACACATGAAAACATAATCTGAATCAGGCGAGGCCTTAACGTTGTCGAGATTCGGAATATAAGAAAAATTCTTATCTTCTGAAGAAGCAATGACATTAACTTTGCCAAATATTTCCGCTTCTTTCTTGGCGGCTTTGGCCCAATGTCCAGTCATAATAAAGTCATAAACTCTATTCTTTGATAGGTTCATCGGCACCATCGCAAACTGAACGGTTCCACCGCCTTGGATGAATAAAACTTTGTAGTTGCTCGGAATGTCTAGCACCTTGCGAAGATCGGCTTCGGCTTCATCGATAATTTGTTGATAAGTTTTCGAGCGGTGTGACATTTCCATGACGGACATTCCCGATCCTTTGTAATCGAGCATTTCATCAGCGGCTTGTCTCAAGACCTCCTCGGGCAGGATGGCTGGTCCGGCAGAAAAGTTGTAGATACGTGTCATAATTTCTCCTTTCGTTATCTATTTTATTCTCTTACATTCGAGATAATAACGCTTCTCAACGGCGTGCCCCATTGAAAACGTCTTACGGGGCAACACATCACCTTTGGCGATATAGTCAAACAAATCGGCTTTAGTCAGCGCCGGCATAGCCACCGCAACCGAGGTCGGGTTTTTATCGGCGACTTCATGGGTGTGATCCAAATCATGAATATAATCGACCGACGTTCCAGGATTATTTTTTACATAGTCATCAATGTAATCTTGAATGAGACGATACGCTAGTGGGGCATTCGCCGGAATCATTAACGGCGCTTGTCCTTTGGGCTTACAGTAAACATGAGCCTCATATGTTCCATCCACGACTTTTCGTAAACCAGGAACGAAGTCGGATTTAACTTCAAACACGACGCGATGAATCGGTTCAAACTCTAAACCTTCATCGTAAAGATTAATGGCTTCGACTAAGGCAAAACGAGCTGGATGATTTTTTCTTTCCTCATCGGAGAGTTCAACCTTGATCCGATTCCAATGAGCTTTCGCGGTCGCTAGTGAGTGATTGCCGTCACCGACGACAAACATCAAACCATTACCGTTTTCTTCAGTCAACTTAGTAAATGAATCAATGACATTTTTCGTGTCTTGTACTTGATATCCACGTAGATGCCCGCCGTTTTGATTTAAGTCAAAATCGTATAATAAGGGCATTTTTGCACGTTTTTCATACAATTTTTCGATGATTGATTTCTTTGCATCATCGAATAAAAACAAAGTATGAGTGAGTTCAACCGGAGCATTCTCACGTATTTTTAGTCGAGGCGGAATGCGCTCAACAATTGTCGCTTCGGTCGCTCTGATTAAAGCCTTTGTGCCCTTTTCATATGAATAAGCTTCTAAGTCGACTGATATAACAAGACCAAGTCTCCGCTTAGTGTGTGGCGTCTCGCGTTCGACGAGAATAAAACACTCGCCGATGTCTCTAATGACTTCATCTTTTAGATAGCAGTCGATGTTTTGATTAATACTTTTGATATATTCTTTTTCATTAGCTAAGGCGAGGTATGCTTCGGGAAAAATCATATGAAAAGTAGATGGCTTCTCGCCAATCTTTTCTTTCAACCCATCCCAGTAATCGCACTGACTTGTAAATTGGTCGCAAGCGATAACGGCAAAGGCGTTCATGTCGACGCCATCTTTCGGAAGTAGGATGCGAGAAGCACGAATCGGATTAACGATTTTCATTATTAAATAACACCCTCTTGAAGCATTGCATCATAGACTTTAATAAAGCCGGCGATATTAGCGCCTAAGGCGAGGTTCTTTGGTTGTCCATACTTCGCTGCAGTTTCGTGACACTTGCGGAAGATGTTCTTCATAATCTGTTCAAGCTTTTGATCAACTTCTTCGTACGTCCACGATAAATGCATCGCGTTCTGGCTCATTTCTAAACCGGAGACGGCGACGCCACCGGCGTTGCTGGCTTTGCCAGGAGCAAAGAGAATGCCATTTTCGTTGCAGTAACGAATAGCTTCAACTGCTGTCGGCATGTTGGCGCCTTCAACGAGCATATAGCAGCCATTGGCCTTGAGTTTCTTAGCATCTTCAAGATCAATTTCATTTTGCGTCGCGCACGGGAGAGCAATATCGCAAGGTACGCCCCACATTAATTTGGGAATAGGAACAAACTTGGCGTTCGGATACGTCTTCATATATTCAAGAGAGTATTCACCATTAGGTTCGGATAGTTTATCAATTAGCGGTACATCAAGACCGTTTTCATCGTAGACGAAGCCATTGATATCTGACATGGCAACGACTTTCGCTCCGAGAGCGTGGGCTTTGACGGCCGCGTGTTTACCAACTTTCCCAGAACCAGAAATGATTACGCTTTTGCCTTTCAAAGTGTCATTAAAGAAGGTTTCGAGCATTTCAGAAACGAAATACAATAATCCGTAACCTGTCGCTTCTTTACGACCTAATGATCCACCGTAAGATATTCCTTTGCCAGTAAAAGTACCGACAAAATCATTTGATAATTTTTTATACATGCCATACATATAACCAATTTCACGGGCACCGACGCCAAAGTCACCGGCCGGTACGTCAGTATCGGGACCGATATGACGGAATAATTCGGAAACATAAGCTTGGCAGAAACGCATGATTTCTTCATCAGAACGGTCGCGTGGCGAGAAGTCCGCACCACCCTTACCGCCTCCTAATGGAAGACCGGTCAAACTGTTTTTAAATGTTTGTTCAAAAGCCAAAAACTTTAAAATTGAAAGGTTAACTGATGCATCAAAACGAATACCACCTTTAAAAGGTCCAATCGCAGAGTTAAATTGAACACGCCAGCCTTTGTTGACTTGGACTTTGCCTTTGTCATCAACCCAAGCAACGCGGAAGGAAATAACTCTTTCCGGAATTAAGATTCTTTCAAGAATCGCATATTTTTCAATGTTTGGTTCATCATCAACTAAATAGTCCATGGAATCAAAAAATTCCTCGACCGCCGAGATAAACTCTGGTTCAAAGGAATATTTCTTTTTGACGTCTTCGAAGAGTTTGTTAAGATAACTGCTTTGGTACACTTTTGGTTTCCTCCTGACGTGTGGCGAGGGAGGTTAAACGCCTTCCAAGACGCACGATAAAATGTGTTAAGCGACTATGGTAATTATAAATTACCTCATAATATATTATACTGAAAGCGCTTACTTATCAAGGTCAAAAGGAAGAATGGACGATTCTAAGAATCGAAACTAATAGATGATCGAGGGGAAACCAACAAATTCGTTCGTACCTTCACATGTTATAACAATCTTCTATTAAGTAAAAAGGCGCCATCATAGATGACACCTTCTCATCCAGGACCCCCTGGATTTCTCTATAAATGAATCTACACCAATTCAAACGTTATGTCAGTTCATCATCAAATTTCCTAAGGGCATAAAATTCTTTTATTGTTGTGCCTTTAGTATATATATGATTTCCATTTTCGTCTTTTGAAGAACTAAATTAAATGGCGATTTATAACCATTAACCAAGTTAAAATAACCAACTCAAATAATAATTTCTTTGTCTTTGTTTCCGTTATAAAGTTTTTTTGTCATTGGCAAGATGTTTAATTTGCTCATCAAAAGATAAAAACTTTTTGACCACAATTAGTGTTTTACACTAACTATAGCACGTTATATTTTCAAGTTTAATAATTGCCTGAACCAAATGCCGCTTAACGTCCAGTTGGTTATTCTC
>JBAYBO010000007.1:0-31454 GCA_041669225.1 Bacilli bacterium
AATGTTTACGTATTGTCCAACGGTAGCAGCTAATAAATCGGTTTTCGCTGGTTCTGCTGAACTATAGTAGTTGATTAACGCTGTTCCGGTTTCGGTCGCGACAGTCATGACGCTTGCAGAAGCTAGATTGTAAACGACATAGGCTTCTTCGAGTGCAACAACATCATCGGCGACTTTACCAGCGAGTAAATTCACTGAAGGGACATCTACTTCCTCGGGAACTTCTTCCGTGCTGGTGGCTGTTGGTGTGTCGGTTGCAGTGTCGGTAGCTGTCGGATCGCTATCAGACGGTTCACCACTAGTAGGGTCAGACGTTGTTGGGTTGCAAGCTGCAAGAACCAACATTAATAAAGGTAATAGAACAATACTTTTTTTCATTGTTAGGTAATTTTCCTCCTTTTCTATTACAACGTAATTATAAACATTGATGCCGATTTAGTAAAGACGTTTATTTATAATAACCATCAAAAGCAAATAATAATTGTGATAATTTAGCATGGTTATAACGTCGTAATTAATCCTTAATTGTTAAGTCTTATCGCTTTTGTTAAGATATAATACTAATTAGGCACATTCTATGGAAAAAAAGCACGTCATTAATGGTGGTTATCCACTTCATACTTATCCCGACCTTGAGGAGGCGTTTTTTCCATACATCACCGACCCCGAATCGCGGAACATGATTAAACAAGCTTATGAAATGGCGAATAAGTACCATGTCGGTCAAACGCGTAAGTCCGGCGAAGATTATATCCATCATCTTCTTGAAGTCGGATTTATTCTTGCTAAATTGCAAGCGGGCCCAGCCACGATAGCAGCTGGATTTTTACACGATGTTATCGAAGATACCGAAGCGACCATAGAAGAAGTTAAATCAAAATTCGGGGAAGATGTAAGTAAAATCGTCGAATCTTTAACTAAGATTCAGCGCATGAAACTTTCACATCGTGAATATGAAGATTTTGAAGCCGAAGACCATCGTAAGATATTTTTAGGCATGGCTAAGGACGTTCGCGTAATAATTATTAAACTCGCCGATCGCCTGCATAACATGCGGACATTGGGAGCCTTAGAAAATAAACGTCAGCTCGCGCTCGCTCGGGAAACACTCGAAGTTTTTGTTCCCATCGCCCATCGCCTTGGCATTAATACGATTAAAAGTGAGCTCGAGGACTTGTCGTTAAAATATTTAGAACCGGATAAATATGATTTGATTTCGGATCTGCTCGATAAAAAAACAAGGAATCGCACGAAATCACTCGACTCGCTTAAAAAGCGCGTTGCTGATATTATCTTTGAAGCAAAAATTCCTTTTCAAATGGAATCTCGTGTTAAGACTATCTATTCAATTTATAAAAAGATTTATTTAAAAGGTTACAACTTCGACGATATTTTTGATGTCATGGCAATCCGCGTCATTACCGAAACTGAACTAAATTGCTATGAAATTCTTGGAATTATTCACGCGACATTTAAGCCTATTCCCGGGCGTTTTAAAGATTATATCGCCGTTCCCAAGCCAAATATGTACCAATCACTTCATACCTCGATTATTTCCGGAGATGGTAATATATTCGAAATCCAAATTCGCACAAAACGCATGGATGAGATTGCCGAAACCGGCATTGCCGCACACTGGCGATATAAAGAAGGAACAAATTATAACGCTAAAGAGGAGCAGCGACAGATTGAAGAAAAACTCCACTGGTTCAGGGATTTCGTCAATATTTCAAACGAGCAAGATGGCGACGCCAAAGAATACATGGATACACTATCCAAAGATATTTTTGAAGCTAACGTTTACGTCTTCACACCTAAGGGCAAAGTTATCGACTTGCCAAACGGCTCCACACCGATCGATTTTGCCTATCGCGTCCATACAAAAGTAGGTGATTCGGCTGTCGGTGCCATTGTTAATGGCGCACTCGTGTCATTAGGAACAGTTTTAAAAACTGGCGATGTAGTGGAGATTCGAACTTCAAACACGTCAAGTGGTCCAAACGAAGGTTGGCTCAAAATCGTTCGCACCACTCAGGCCCGTTCGCACATCAAAAAGTTTTTATTTAAGAAGAATGCCGAATTATTAAAAGACGAGCGAGTTGCTAAGGGCAAACAATCAGCGATTGATGCCTTTAAAGATCGCGGTGTCGATGAACAAGAAATGATGACACTGCTTAATAATTCTAATTTATTAACTAATTTCCGAGTCAAGGATGTCGATGAACTTTTTGTGGCTATGTATAGCAAAAATCCGACACCGTCTGCGGTCATTGATTTTTTAAACATTAAACGTAAACCGACAATCTTTAAATTAGATAAATCGCCTACTCAAAAAGACGATGATCACGTTCCGGTTTTTGTTCATGGCGCCGGCAAGATTGCCATTAATCTCGCCAGTTGTTGCACGCCGATTCCTGGTGATGATATTGTCGGATATATTACCAAAGGTAAGGGTGTGACCGTTCATCGTGTGACGTGTCCGAATGTTGCCAATGAAAAAGCTCGTCTAGTCGATGTTTTTTGGCGGGAATCGGAGCATCTTGAAACATATCCGGTCGATATCAAAATTGAGTCCGCCGATCGTCCAAATCTTTTAATCGATATCATGTCGACTTTATCAGCGAATAAGATTTCGGTTTCAACCATCGCCGCTAAGCTCCACCCTCTAACGATGAATACGACAATTTCGGCCACTATTTTCGTCAGTGATGCGAAAAGACTTACTGATATTTATAATATTTTATTAAATATTAACAGCGTTTATGAAATTATTCGCGTCGTTCATTAATTTAATATTTATTCCTTCATGATTTATCAAATTAATTTGATAATTATACTTTGAATCCCTTCTATCCTTAATTGACACTTATAGTTGTAATAAACTATAATTAAATATTGTGTCAAACATAGTTTAGGAGGGCATTTATTTATGGAAGTAAAACCCGTGAAGGGCACGCATGACATTCTTGGTGCCGATATCATTCTCTATCAAAGAATTGAAGATGCTCTCGCCAAAACCGCTCATACATATGGTTATTTGGAATTTAGAACGCCAATTATTGAGCATACTGAACTTTTTTCGCGTTCTGTTGGCGACTCAAGCGACATCGTTCGCAAAGAAATGTATACATTTCTTGATAAAGGCAATCGCTCATTAACCCTCCGTCCTGAACTGACGGCTGGCATTATTCGCACAATCGTCAATAATAAGTTATACGCTTCTCAAGATTTTCCGATTAAAGCCAGTTATATTGGGCCAGCCTTTCGCTATGAAAGACCACAAGCCGGACGTTTTCGTCAGTTCAGCCAGTTCGGCGTAGAAGCTGTTGGTCTTGATTCACATCTAATCGATGTTGAGGTTATCTCTTTGGGCTATAACGCCTTAAAAAGTTTAAATTTTATAGATATTACTTTAAAAATTAATACCCTGGGTGATGACGAATCGCGCAACAATTACCGCGAAGCATTACGGGCATATTTTAGCGAACATATCAAAGATATGTGTTCGGATTGCAAGGAGCGTCTCAAGATTAATCCTCTGCGAATTTTGGACTGCAAAGTTGAGGAAGATCAAAAAATCATCAAACAGGCTCCGCGCATTCAGGATTACTTAACGTCAGATTCAAAAGAGCGGTTTAGCAAGACGGTCAATCTTCTCGATTCGTTAAAAATTAAATTTGATTTAGACGAAAACCTTGTCCGCGGTCTTGACTATTATTCCGAAGTTGTTTTTGAATATCATTATATTTCGCGAGATGGCAAATCCTTTGGCGCTTTAGGCGCCGGCGGTCATTATTCGCATTTAGTCGAAGAGCTCGGTGGTCCAAATTTAGCTGGAGTTGGCCTTTCTTTTGGCATTGAACGCCTCGCACAAGTGGTGGAAAATGAAAAATTGCTATTTGATGCTTTCCCTTTCCTCGCCTTTTACATTATGCCAATCGGTGATGTTAATATCGAAAAGGTTTATGAACTAAACGAAAAAATTCATCGCCTAGGTTATCCTTCAGAGATGGCTTATGAAAGCAAATCTTTAAAGGCCTTATTTAAGAAAGCAGAAAAGCGTTCAGCGCTTTTTGCAATCTTGATCGGTGATGAAGAATTAGAAAAAGAAGTTTTGACGATTAAAAATCTCCGCACCAAAGAACAAACTTCGGTCGCGCTTGCTGATTTTGATAATGTTGCAAATAACATCGTTGAAGAAGAACTTGTTGAACTCAACGAGGAGAGGTAGGTTTATGGAAAGAACATGCTATAACGCAAACCTGTCGATTAAAGATGTGGGCCGAAGCGTCACCCTTATAGGGTGGGTTAGCAAAAGGCGCAATCTGGGAAGTCTTTTATTTATTGATCTCCGTGATCGGAGTGGAATTATTCAAGTAACAGTTAAAGATGACGTCAAGGTTCCTGATGTCCGTAATGAATATGTTATCCAAGTTCATGGGCAAGTCGCTAAAAAAGATGTTCCCAATCCCAAATTGAAAACTGGGGAAATTGAAGTCATCGCTAGTAAAATCGTCATCATTAACGAAGCGAGCACGACTCCGCTCATCATTGATGATGAAACTGATGCTTTAGAAGATATCCGCTTAAAATATCGCTACCTCGATTTAAGGCGTCCGGTTATGCAAGAAAAGCTCAAAATCAGAGCGAAAATAGTCAAGTCCACTCATGAGTATTTAGATAATAACGACTTTTTAGAAGTCGAGACTCCAATACTAACCCTTTCAACTCCTGAGGGCGCGCGCGATTATGTTGTACCATCAAGAATTCATCATGGATCGTTTTACGCGTTGCCACAGTCGCCTCAACTTTTTAAACAGTTACTAATGATTGGCGGACTCGAACGCTATTATCAAATCGCCCGTTGTTTTCGCGATGAAGATTTACGAGCTGATCGCCAACCCGATTTCACACAAATTGATATTGAGACAAGCTTTCTTGATGAAAATCAAATTCTTAATCTGATGGAAGGTCTTCTAAAGAAGATATTTAAAGATGTCGTCGATTATGATCTACCTTTGCCTTTAAGAAGACTGAGCTATGAAGAGGCTCTTAATCGTTATGGAAGCGATAAACCGGATACGCGTTATGGCATAGAATTAAATGATGTGAAAGAAATCGTTTCCAAAACATCATTTCCTCTATTTGTCAATTCCATGTATAGCAAAGCTATAGTGGTGCCCGGAATCGCCGAGAAAACCTCACGCAAGCAGATTGATGAATTGCAGCTTGAAGCCAAGAAATTCCGTCTCTCAAGTTTTATCGTTTTAAAAGTTAAGGATGGACACCTCGAAGGAAGTGCCGCCAAATTTTTTAACGAAGAAGATGGTCATGTACTTATTAAAAATATAGGTGCACAAGATAATGATTTAATCATTATTGCCAGTTCCAACTCACTAGCAAATGTGTGTTTTGGTCTAGGCGCCTTACGAAGCAAATACGCTCGTGAACTCGGACTGATTAAAGCTAACAGTTACGATTTGTTATGGGTCGTTGATTTCCCGCTCTTTGAAAAAGATCAAGATAGCGGAAAGCTCAGCCCCCTTCATCACCCCTTTACGCGGCCAACAAAAGAAACAGCCCAATTACTCTTAAATGATCCGGCCAGTGTTCATGCTTCAGCTTATGACATAGTCATAAATGGTTATGAAGCGGGCGGTGGTTCACTTCGTATTTATGATCAGAAGATGCAAAAAACTATCTTTGAAGTTCTTGGTTTAAGTCAAGAAGATATCAAAAGTAAATTTGGATTCTTTATCGATGCCTTCAAATATGGAACTCCACCACATGGTGGAATCGCTTTTGGTCTTGACCGACTGACGATGATTCTTAGCGGTAGCGATAACATTCGCGATGTCATTGCCTTTCCCAAGAATTTAAAAGCGACGTGTCCAATGACTGATGCGCCCTCCAAGATAGATCAAACGCAACTCGACGAGCTTGGAATTAAGATTGTAGAATAATTTATTACTTTGTAATAATAAAACTAAATATATACTAAATTAATACTAAGGAGAAAATATGAAAGCCCTCGATAAGACAAATCTCGACCAATTAGCAGTTGCCGCCATTCGTGCGATGTGTATTGACACGACGAATAAAGCCAAAAGCGGTCATCCCGGTATGCCACTTGGAAGTGCCCCAATTCTTTATACATTGTATAAGAATCATTTAATTGCTAATCCGCATGATACTAACTGGATTAATCGCGACCGCTTTATTCTCAGTGCTGGCCACGCCAGTGCCCTTTTGTATGTTATACTGCATGTCACGGGATTTGATTTGAATGTTGATCAATTGAAAGCCTTTCGCCAACTTGACGCACTTACGCCCGGACATCCTGAGTATCGGCACACCAAAGGTGTCGAAGCAACAACGGGCCCTTTAGGACAAGGGATTGCCCAAGCGGTCGGCATCGCTCTCGCCGAACAGGCTGTTCAAGCCCAGTATGTCGATGGCCAAAAACTTGTTGACCATTATACGTACTGTTTATGTGGTGATGGCTGTCTACAAGAAGGCATTAGTCAGGAAGCGATTTCGTTTGCTGGTCACCAACGCTTAAATAAATTAATTTTAATTTACGACGCGAATAAAGTTACGCTTGATGCTAGTCTCGAAGCCTCATTTTCGGAAAATGTCGAATTGCGCTTTTTAGCTTCTAATTGGAATGTTCTCAAAGTTAAAGACGGTAATGATCTCGATGCCATTGATCGAGCCATTCGCAAAGCAAAAAAATCGAATGATTATCCGACTCTCATTATCGTTGATACAGTCATCGGCTACGGATCTGCAAAACAGGGAACCTCAAAAGTCCATGGTAATCCCCTTGGTGTCGAAGACGGCCAGAAAGCCAAAGCCTCTTATGGTTATGATTATCCTGATTTCACCATTCCCGAAGAAGTGTATCAAGTTTTCCGCGATACATTTGAAAAGCGTGGAGTTGAACAATATCAAAAGTGGAAAAATGCTCGCGATGAATATAAAGAAAAACATCCTGAAGCATATCTTGTCTTTGAACGTGCCTTTAAAGGCGATGTCACTAATTACATCTATAATTCGATTCCAAAAGTTGAAGTTGGTAGTTCCGAATCAACACGTGGCGTCAGCGGACACATTCTTAATGAACTGCATAATGCGATTCCGTTTATCATTGGCGGTTCGGCCGATGTTGCCAGCAGCGTCATGACAAAAATTAACAATGGCTGTGATTTCATGCCTATTTGCCGTGAAGGAAGAAATATCAATTTTGGCATTCGTGAGTTTGCTATGGCTGCGATTCAAAATGGCATGTTATTGCATGGTGGTCTTAAGACATATGTCGGATCATTCCTTGTTTTCAGCGATTATATGAAGGCCGCAATCCGTTTGGCTTCCCTTTCTCGCTTACCGGCTATTTATTTGTTCTCTCACGATTCTATCGCTCTTGGAGAAGATGGTCCGACCCATCAACCAGTTGAACAATTAGCTATGCTAAGAAGTATTCCTAATCTTCGCGTTATTCGCCCATGCGATAGCGCTGAAACTTATGGGGCCTGGCGGATTGCTTTAAAATCAAAAGAAACACCGACTGCGATTATTTTATCCCGTCAAGGACTTCCAGAAATGGAAGGATCAACGATGGAAGGTGTCGCAAAGGGCGGCTATGTAGTTTCCAAAGAAAAAAAACAACTCATGGCAACAATCGTTGCGACGGGCAGTGAAGTGTCTTTAGCTCTAAAAGCTCAAAAAATCCTTTTGGAGAAGAATATTGATGTTCGTATCGTATCCATGCCCTCAGTTGGTCTATTTGAAACTCAAGATGATAATTACAAGTTAGATACAATTGGTGTCACAAAAGATAAAGTAGTGGTTGTCGAAATGCTATCATCCTGTGGATGGTATCGATACGCCGACACCGTCATGGGCATCGATAGCTTTGGTGCTAGCGCTCCGATGGCTGACGTCGTAAGGAAATTTGACTTTACGAGCGAACGCTTGGCGAGTCTTGTCGAAAAAATCGCCAAGTAGTGATAAACTTGCTAAAAAGAAAACGATTATTTAATATAATCACGACGGAGGAAACATATGGCAGATTACGTTTACATTGAAAACTATTCCAAATACGGAGTTATGGGCATTTCCCGTCGCGTTTTTGAAACGATTGCCCAAACGGCCACGAACCGCGTCAAAGGCGCGGCTGTTTCGGCTAACAAATCACGTCTATTTACTTTGCATCGTCCGATTCAAGCTATCTTACGTAGCAATGGTCTTGTTGATATTCGCATCGATGTCGCCATTAAAAGTGGCGTCAACGTTAGCGAAGTGTGTTTAAAAATTCAAGAGGAAGTTGCCAACGCCTTAATGGCGATGACGGAAATGATACCATTTAATATCAATATTAAGGTCGCTTCCATCCAATAGGCTCTAACGAGTCTATTTTTAAATTATGAAAAACAACAAACCCCAACCCACCTATGCTGAATTACATAATAAAGCGGTGCGCCTTTATCGCAAGACCGCTATTTTCTTGTTGTGGGCCGGAGTTATTTCAATACTGGCAACCGTAATTGGCATTTTCCGTAGTCAAGCCGGTTATGGCATGTCATTAGCCATCAATGTTTATATTAATCGTTTAATTGCGACTATTTCACTTCCCGATTATGCTTATTTTCTCATCATTTTTGCCATTTCGATTGCTACCGGAGCTCTGCTTGCCGTTCTCGGTTTTTTCGCCCAACAAGGTAAAAAAACGTTTTTATTCGTCGGCGCAGCTCTATATCTTGCTGATTTTGCGGTCGTATTTCTCGTCTACGGCGCGAATTGGGATACGACCTATGCTTTTACCATCGCGACCCATTTAGTCATTCTCGGGGCTCTTTTAATTGCTATTTACGAATACTTTAATGTGATCGCGATTGAAAAGCGTTTTCACGGACAAACTACCACAAATCTTCACGAGACCGATGGAACAGAGGAATAAAAATGAATACTAATAACTCACGCAATCAAAATCAAGTTCTCGCTATGTCGTGCATATATGATTATCTCACGCGCGCTGAAATGGGACACGATATCGACGTCAAGGAACTTCTTGAACGCGTTTGTGATGCTCCTTTTGAAGACATCGACACATTTATTTCAGAAGTCGTCATCAAAGTTATCAAGAACCATCAAGTAATTGTTTCTGAATTACAAGCAAATATGAAAAAATGGAAGTTTTCGCGCTTGAACCGCGTCGCTCAGTCAATCTTGCTTTTGTCGCTTGCTCATTATCGTTTTATCGGTGAAGTAGATCGCGAAGTCGTCATTGATATCGCAGTTAGAATGGCAAAACGCTATCTTGATAGTGGTGACTATAAATTCATCAATGCCGTCCTTGACAACACACTATGAAAGCCGGAGAGTTTTACACTGTAACGAGTTTAAACCGTCATATCAAAGAAATACTTGATGGCGATGCTTCATTGCGCTTTATTCGACTAAAAGGCGAAGTTTCAAATTTAAAGAAATATCCAAGTGGACATTTTTATTTCACGCTTAAAGATGAAAATAGTGTTGTCTCGGCCGTCATGTTTTATAACGACGCCTTGCGAATCGGCTTTGACATGAAAGACGGAGATGAGGTATTAGCTTATGGTTCGATCAGTGTCTACCCCCAACGCGGAAGCTACCAATTATATGTCAATGAAATTGAATTGTTTGGGCAAGGGGCTATTTTAGTTGAGTTAGAGAAGTTAAAACAAAAACTGAAGGCAGAAGGTTTGTTCGACGAAAGCCGTAAACGTCCGATTCCATCTTTTCCTAAAGCAATTGGCATTATATCGGCCTCAGGAAGCGCTGCGATTGAAGACATGATTAAAAACATTCAGCGCCGTTATCCAGTTACCCAAATTTATTTCTTTCCGAGTTTAGTGCAAGGAAGCGCGGCCCCGAAAGATTTATTAAGAGCTTTTAATCTTTCCAAGACTTATGATTTAACAACGTTAATTATCGGTCGCGGCGGTGGCGCAAGCGAAGATTTGAATGCCTTTAATGACGAGACTCTTGTTCGTGTTTTAGCAACTAGCCAAGTTCCAATAATTTCGGCTATTGGCCACGAAATTGATTTTACGCTTGTCGACTATATTGCCGACCGGCGCGTTTCAACCCCAACCGGAGCGGCCGAACTCGCCACTCCCGATAAACGCGAGATTTATGAAAACTTAAATGAAAGTCTTGAACGAATGAGCCTTGCTTTGCAAAATAAGGTTCATGTTTTAAAAGAAAGACTTAGTTTATTATCGAAACGATCATTTTTTGTCGATCCCAAATCGATTTATGAAAACAAGAGCCGCGATGTCAAAGAATATCGCGTACGTCTTGCCAACGCGATGCAAAACAGTTATCTTATCGCTAATCGCGATGTGAAAGCGTACCGACAACGTCTCGAAGCCTTATCCCCTTTTGGAGTGTTGAAGCGCGGATATTCGATTATGTCTGATCAAGAAGGACGTATAATTGACTCAATCAACAAAGTTGAAGCCGGTCAAAACGTCACGACAACACTTAAAGATGGTATAATTAAATCTCAAGTTAAATCAAAGGAGAGCAAGAAAAATGGCTAAAGAAAAAGAAATCAATTTTGAAAAAATGTTAGCTCGTCTGGAGGAAATTGTTTCAACGATCGAAAGCAAAACTCTCCCGCTTGAACAAAGTATTGCCCTTTATCAAGAAGGAAAAGAAATCATTAAGACGCTTGAACTATCACTTAAAGAAGCCGAAAGCAAAATTAATGATATTTTAAAAGTTGAATAAATTCAAATACGTAATAATAGTATAAAATTAGTATTAAAATAGCATGGAAAAACCAAACAATAAGAAGATTATTGACATCAATCTTAAGGATATTAAAAGTCCGGAATTTTTAAATAATCTCAATTATTCTTCTTTAGAAGTTTTAGCAGAAAAGATCCGTTGTGAGATAATCGAAAAAACCAGTGAGTATGGCGGACATCTCTCTAGTAATCTCGGAGTGGTGGAAATCACGATTGCTCTTCATCGCATGTTTAATTTTAAATATGATAAGTTAATTTTCGATGTTGGTCACCAGTCCTATACGCACAAAATTCTTACTGGACGTTCCCTCGAATATTTACGAAACCGTAATGGCGTATCCGGTTTCCAAAAGATTTGCGAGTCATATTATGACTGCTTTGAAGCCGGCCATAGTTCAACATCATTAAGCGCCGCGCAAGGCTTTGCCTTAAATCGCGATGCGAAAGGCGAAAAGTATGATGTCGTTGCAGTAATTGGCGATGGATCAATCGTCAACGGGTTGGCGTTTGAAGCCTTGAATAATATTTCCCATCATAATAACAAAGTTATTATCATATTAAATGATAATGAAATGTCGATATCGCGTCCGACAGGCGGGATGGGAAAATTCTTTTCTAAAATATCCACGGCATCTGGCTACACAAGATTTAAACTCTCTTATAAGCGTTTTATGTTTAAGACGCGGATGGGGCATGGAATTTATAATTTCTCCTCACGAGTTAAAAACGCAATCAAGCGTCGGCTTGTTCCGACGACTTATTTTGATAACATGGGTTTTCAGTATATCGGTTGCGTCGATGGTCATAATATTAAGCTGCTCGAAAAGGCTATCACCCGCGCAAAAAGAACTCCAAAGTCGGTCGTACTTCATATTTCGACAACCAAAGGTAAAGGTTATCAATATGCCGAAAACGACACGACCGGTTATTGGCATGGAGTGACGCCTTTTGAAATCGAAACTGGCAAACCAAAAAATCTCCATCCCGAGCAACTGTCATGGTCGCATCTTTTTAGCGATTTACTAACCGAAGTAATGGCCCAACGTAATGACATTGTCATTATTTCACCGGCAACCGTTAAAGGCAGTGGCTTGGAAGACTTATTTGACGCATATCCAAAAAGAACTTTTGATGTTGGTATTGCCGAAGGACATGCTCTTACGCTCGCCAGCGGGCTCGCGGTCGCGGGAACTCATCCAATCGTCTCGGTTTATTCAACTTTCATGCAAAGGGCCTTCGACCAGATTATTCACGATATCGCTCGCATGAATTTAAGTATCACTTTTTTGGTTGATCGCTCTGGGTTAGTGGGATTAGATGGTGAAACGCATCAAGGCATCTATGATGAATCATTTTTACTTAATACTCCCAATACAATAGTGACCATGCCTTCAAGCGACGAAGAAGCCAAATGCTTGTTAAACGAGTCACTGAAACAACACGGACCATTCTTTATTCGTTATCCTCGTGATCTTCTTAAGAAGAATCATTTAATTAAAGATGCGACACATGAATTCGGCAAATGGATTATGGAATGCGTTGCCACGGAAAAACGCGTTGCCGTCATTGCCGTCGGTCAGCTATTAAGAAGTCTTAAAGAATTAATTATCGATGAAAACCTCAACGTTACTCTAGTAAACGCTTTATATTTAAAACCGCACGATCAAGAAATATTAAGCATGCTATCTCAATACGAAACCCTCGTTATTTACGACGCTTACGCGACTGAGTTCGGCTTTGCTTCGTATATAAAAACCAAACTTTGCGAATTATCCTATAAAGGAAACATTAAAACATTTTCGATTCCCGACGTATTTGTTCCTCAAGCCAAAATATCCGAGCAACTCGAAGAATTTGGCTTACTTCCTAAGCAAGTTATCTCGCAAATCAAAAAGCTGCTATAAGAATATATACAAACTGGTTAACATAATGTTGTTATCCAGTTCTTTATTATCTACAATATAATTGATGAGTAAAATAATTGTGCATATCGATTTAAATGCTTTCTTCGCAACCGCCGAAGAAATACGCGATTCCTCCTTAATTAATAAACCCGTAATTATCGGAGGCGACGGCCGCAAAGGCATTGTTTCAACCGCCTCATATCCAGCTCGAAAATTTGGTATTCGCTCGGGTATGCCGACTTTTCAGGCTAAGAGATTATGTCCAAACGTCATTATTTTGCCCGTTGATTTTCGTTATTACGGATTGTTATCTCGTGAATTTTTCGCATTCATTCGTCAATATAGCAATAAAGTTGAAAAGGCTTCGGTGGACGAGTGCTATGTTGATATGACCGAAACGCTTGAAAACGTTAAAGATGTCCGAGCTTTTTTTGTCGAGATGCAAACTAAACTATTACAGAAGACTGGTTTAAAATGTTCGATTGGAGTGGGGCCGACGAAGTTTTTGGCCAAAATGGCTTCGGATATGAAAAAACCGATGGGCTTGACGATTTTAAGACGCCGTGATATTCCCAAACTTCTTTATCCTCTGCCGATACGTGATTTTTATGGCATCGGCCGCAAGACCTCGCCCAAACTCGAAGCAATCGGCGTGAAAACGATTGGCGATTTAGCTAAACGTATTAATAGTGATGATTCCGAAATGCATTTGTTGCTTGGCAAATTCTTCTTTGTTATCAAAGACTGGGTTAATGGCTATGGAAACGATGAAGTCGATTTGGAACCTTGGGATCCGAAATCAATCGGCAATAGTTCAACTTTTATGCACGACACTGATGATTTTATGGAAATCAAAGAAATGATTTCGACATTGGCCAAAGAAGTGAGCGAACGTGCCCAAAACGAGCGCAAACAAGCTTCAACCGTGCAATTAGTTATCAAGGACACGGAATTTAAAACGATAAATCGCTCGATTACCTTTAATCGCCCGACGAATGATTATAAAGTTATTTTTGATAAAGCTCTAACTTTGTTAGAAAGACATTATAAAGGTCAACCAATTCGTCTCGTGGGCGTGACATTACAAAAACTAATCGACCCACGTGATTTAGTTATTCAGATGTCGCTTTTTGACTATCGTAAACACGAGGAAGAAAGCGAGACCAAACTCCTAATAAACGAATTTAACCGCAAACTTAAGAAGCCGATGCTTATTCGAGCTAGCGAAGTCGAGCCCGATAAGAAAGGAACTAAAAATGAGAATTGATGATGCAATTGATTTGTTCTTTCAGTATTTAACGGTCGAAAAAGGTGTTCAACCCCAGACGATCCAAGCCTATGCGAACGATTTAAAGCAATTTTTTAAAACATTTAAGGACAAGGAATCCACTAATGACTTATTAGTCAGCGATTTAACCGACTTTATTAAGATACAAAGCAGGCTGAATCGTGCTAACGCAACCATTCTTAGAAGACTTTCATCAACAAAGCACTTTTATCGTTTCTTAGAGAAAGAAAAGCTCCTATCCGATTCCGTTCCAAAAATTGACTCACCACGAGCGATTAAGAAACTTCCCATCTCATTAAGCGTTGAACAAGTCGAAGAACTCCTAGAAGCTCCTGATTTAGATAAACCAGAAGGTTTGCGCGATCGGGCCATGCTTGAAGTCATGTATTCCTCAGGCCTTCGCGTCAGTGAACTCATTAAATTACAACGGTCGCAAGTTAACTTTACTCATGGTATTGTTACCATTTATGGTAAAGGCAACAAGGAAAGACGCGTTCCTATCGGTGAATTCGCCTTAGAATATCTTGTTAAGTACATTGAAGAGGCAAGAGTTAAAAACGTTGGCAAGAATAATAAGTATCTTTTTCTTAACCGTTATGGAAAAGAACTCTCCCGTCAGTACTTTTTTCGACAAGTAAAAAAATATGCGACTTATGCCGGTATCAAAGAAGACGTTTCACCGCATACTCTTCGCCATTGCTTTGCTACTCACATGCTTGATAAGGGAGCCGAGCTAAGAGCGGTGCAAGAGATGCTTGGGCATCAAAATATTGCCACCACGCAAATATATACACACATTACGAGCAATCGCATATTGAGCGCGTATGATTTGTATGTCAAACGCAAATAATATACAATCTTTATGCTAATAAAGGAGTAACTATGAATAAATATAAAAGATTCTTCGTCATTGTTATCGATTCTGTCGGAATCGGTGAGATGCCGGACGCCGAAAAATTTGGCGACAAAGGAGCTAATACCCTTGTCCATACCGCTCGTGAAGCGGGGGGTTTAAAAGTTCCAGTCATGAATTCTCTTGGTCTAGGAGATCTGGCGCCAATTCTGGGCACAAGTATCGTCGAACATCCTAACTCATATGCCCTTCGTTTGCGCGAAACGAGCGCCGGCAAGGATACGATGACCGGTCACTGGGAAATGATGGGGATTAATACGACAAAACCTTTTCAAACTTTCACCGATACCGGCTTTCCTCAATCTTTGATTGATGAGTTAGAAGAAAAGACCGGTCATAAGATTATTGGCAACAAAGCCGCCAGCGGGACGGAGATTCTCGTTGAATTAGGCGAAGAACAAATGCGTGATAATTCGTTAATTGTTTATACTTCAGCTGATAGTGTCCTACAAATCGCCGCTCACGAAGAAGTGACGGGCGTCAAAGAGTTATATCGATGCTGTGATATTGCCCGCGAAGTATGCATGAAACCGGAATATTTTGTCGGTCGCGTCATCGCCCGCCCATTTGTCGGCACGAACAAAAACAACTTTAAAAGAACATCAAATCGTCATGATTTAGCTGTTTCGCCAACTGGTACAACAGCTCTCGACATTTTAAAAGATAATGGTTTAATGGTCAGTTCAATTGGCAAAATTAACGATATCTTCAATACGATGGGCGTTGTCAAATCTCAAAAAACAGTTTCTAATCGCGACGGCATGAACAAAACCATCGAAGAAGTCAAGAATCACGACTTCACTGGTTTATGTTATGTTAACCTAGTCGAGTTCGATAGCGAGTTTGGCCATCGCCGCGATGCTTTGGGCTATGCCGATGCTTTAGAAGAATTCGATATTCAATTAGGCGAATTACTCAAAGTTGTCAAAGATGACGATTTAATCATGGTTACGGCTGATCACGGAAACGATCCGACTCATCACGGCACTGATCACACTAGAGAAAAGGTGCCACTTCTTGTCTACTCAAAGTCAATTAAGAACGGCCGCTATCTTGATGAACGCGAAACATTCGCTGTCATCGGAGCAACAGTTTTAAGAAATTACGGATTAAAGAAAACGCCAAATCAAATTGGCGAACCAATCATGGAGATTTTTGAATAAAATGAAAATTAAAAGTATCATCCTGCCCTTTGTGGCTTTAACCTTGAGCGCCTGTGTCGGTCCATTAGAAGATATAACGATTCGGACGATTTCTCCGGCCGGAGCGCCATCTCTTGCTTTCTATAATCAAGGAAATAATGAAAATTTTGCGACCAACTCGACACCGAGTAATGTTTTGGCGGAGTTTCAGACAACTTACTATAACGCAATTGTCTTCGATTCAATTAATGCTTTAAAAAGTATCAAAAATAACAATCTTGATTTCAAGTTAGCTAAACTAATAACCGGAGGTAACTTCTATTTAGCAAGTATTAACAAAGATGAGGGTCAGATGCCAAGTGCTTCTGATGTCGTCGTGTCATTTGGCGAAAATTTGATTCCTGATCTAGTTTATCGAAAATTATCGCAATATTGGGATATCACAAATACTCCTCAATATGTCCCTAGCGTCTCAGAAGCATTAGGCGTCCTTAAAACTGGTGTATTCGGAGGCGATCCCGTCGATTTTGTTTTTATCGCCAGCCAGCACTTAACATTGCTTTAAGCGACCAAACAGCGGCAACTTATGGCAATGTTAAAGTCGTTAAGAATATTCGCCAAGAATGGGAAGAATATACCGGACAAACCGCAATCCCCCAAGCCGGTTTATTTGTGCGTAATAGTCATTATGAATTAAACCCGATTGTCTTTGAAAATTATGTCGATGATATGGTCGAGCGCATTGATATTGCCATTGATGATCCATTGATTGCTAAAGCGGCGCTTGATGAATTTGGCGATGCCCAGACTCAAGCTGGCAAATTTGGATTTAATTCGAATATTATGTTAACCACTCAAGCTAGCGGAGCGAATGGATTTGGTTTAGTCCGCGGCACCGAAGAAGTCGATATTAACGAATTTCTGACAACGCTAGAATTAGAAACGTTTGATAATTCTTACTTTCTTGATTTATAAGGCAAGATTTTAGATGATGAAAAAAACGAAGGCCTTTTTCCAAAAACACGCCGTAGTTATTTATACGGTTCTTGGTATTGGCTTCGTTTTTCTTTTGTGGTGGCTGACTTCGTTAATTGTAAAAGCTACCGTCTTATCCACTTTTCCCGGACCCGAAGATGCTATTCCCCTATTTATTAGCCTTCTTGGCCAGCAAACAACGTGGCTAGCTGTCGGCGGGACGCTCTTGAGGTTAGTTATCAGTTTCGCGATTGCCTTCGTTCTCGGTTCGCTTATGGGCGTTATTGCCGGAGTTTCTAAAGGCTTCGCTAATTTCATGCGGCCACTAGTCGTAACATTAAGAACTTTACCGACCGCAGCCGTTATTTTAATTCTAATTGTTTTGCTTCGTCCGGCCTTTGCCCCGATTATTATTGTCTTTCTCATTATTTTTCCGATTTCTTATGAATCGATGGCAACAGGAATCAAAAATGTGAATAAGGAAGTTCGCGAAGCGGCAAAAATCGATGGTGCGACTCGTCTACAGTCAATTGTGCGAATTAAAATACCGTTATCAATGCCTTATGTCCTTCTCGGCGTCGTCTCGAGCCTTGGTTTAGGCATGAAAATATCGATCATGTCAGAAATCATCGCCGGTTCAAACCGCATTTCGGGACTTGGAAGACTTATTCATCTGGCTTACATCGAAGCCGACATGACGCGAATTGTTGCCATTTCGATCTTTGCAGTCATTCTAATTGGCGTGATTGATCTGGGAATGTATTTCGCCAAGAAAAAACTAAAAAAACATTAACAAAGTATTTTTATCGTTGGTCTTAAAAGATTGTATGATCATGCCGATGAGCAAAATAAATGTTCCTGGCTTCGGCTAGGGACTTTTCATTTCGGCCCGTCGACAAACGAGGATTTGCCTCCTGAGACGAGTCTTTAACCCAGCCGCAAATAGGACAGATTTCTCCGTCAAGACCTTTGCCAAGAGTGAATTCTCCACAACAAGAACAGCATTTTGTTGTCATGAATCTATTATAAATCTTATGCCGACAAATATACACGTAGGGTTTGAGAATCGATAGTGGAACAATTAATTTAGTAGATATTTAGTATTTAATTATAATAGGCGACCTGTGGAAAACTTGCTGGAAGATAAACACAATAGTAATAATTGACAATATCTAAAATAATAAAAACAACGATAGAATCTAAATAAGTTACTATATGGTTTACATAATGGACATTATGCGAAGTAATGACTAAATCGCGATTTGCTTGTTTTAAATGGAAAAATGATTTTTCACCACTATTTAACCTTAACGATAAAAAAAGAACTGTCATTTGAAATTACAGTTCTTGATGGTTGTCTATTTTATCGGCGGGATAAAATTTGTTCGAGACTAATCCGTTCGCGCTCCTCTTTGGAAAAGATATTGATAATGACATGATAGGCATCAACTAATATCCAACCCGAATTTTCGCCGCCTTCAACGTGATTGATTTTCCCTTTAAGCAATTCAATCTTTTTAACAACCGCTTCCTTAATGGCATTCATCTGCCGCGGGTTAGTGGCTGTCACGAGAATGTAATATTCGCTAAAAGGTGTGCGATCTCGGACGTCGATGAGTTGAATATCTTCAGCTTTCGTCTCTTCTAATAATTGGAGGATGCCTTTTGTGTACTTATCTGGATTCAATTTCTTTCCCCTTTCCTAAATAGAGCTCCATGCAGGCGTCGGTCAACGAATTTTTTATATCCTTGCCATTGGCAATAAGATATTCACGGTTTGCACTTAATACCATCACAAAACCTAAATAATAGTTTTTGTAGCATTTTTTAATTAACGGACGCGAGTTAAAGCCTCGTAGCGGATCGATCTTGTCGGCACTGTAGATAATCTTACCTAAGGGGCTCATGTGCGGCTTACCGGTTGCATGGAAGCGTATCGCGTCAAGAATCTCTTCATCTTTGATACCGAATTCTTTTTCAGCTAAATAAGAACCGACGAATTGATGGTAGGAAAACTCAGGTTGGTTAACATAATTCTTAAACTGTCTTTTCATAATGGCGATTGTTTGTGATGTATCATAACCTTTGCCCAAATCATGAAGCAACCCAGCGATATAAGCTTTTGGATAATCGCTTCGTTCATTCTTGTAAGCAATTGATCGCGCTAAATGAGCGACCGAAATAGAATGATCAAATCGCTCTTTATCAAGCATGCTGGCAATCTTGTCTATATAATAGAGGCGATTTTTTTCGATGTAATCGAGTACTTCGGATGGCATATCAACTGATTGTAGATTGCGAATCTTTGTCGAAGATACATCGCCGGTATGGTTATAGGAAAGCTTCTGAATTCGATATTTAATAACATTGCTTTCGTTTATTTTGATTTCGGGACGAGGAATATACACCACCGTCACTAGCCTCGTGATTTCATCGGGCTCTCGCCACTGATGAAATTGATTGACTTGATCGGCGCCAATCAAAAGAAAGAAACGTTTCTTAGGATACTTAGTTACAAAGTAACGAATGGTATCAATCGTAAAATTAACTTCTGCTTGGGAGTGAATTTCAAAGTCGGAAATTGTCGTTCCTGAAAGTCCGTTTTGACGTATAGCCAACGCTAACATCTTAAGACGATGATCAATTCCCGCCGCGGGATCTTTCCAACGTGGACTCTTGCTCGGCACAAAAACAACATCAGCGTTCAGCAAAAAGCTTGCCGCGCTCGCCATGCGTAAATGGCCGTTATGCACCGGATCGAAGGCGCCGCCGAAAAGAATAACATTTTCCATTATTGATTATTCCTTCGCGGTTTTGGGCGATATAAAACCATTGTTTTACCAATAGTTTTGACAAGACTGCAATTAAGTTCTTTGCAAATTTCTTTTGCGAAGTATTCAACTTCTTGATTTGCGTTTTTATTAACTGCTACTTTAATTAATTCGTTGGCCAAAAAAGCTTTATCGAGCATTTCTAAAACCTTGTCATCAAGATTATCTTTGCCGATAATGTATCTAGTTTTAAGTTTGTTGCTTAAAGCGAACAGTTTTTGTTTATCCTTGTTACTTAGCATTAATTATTTTTGACCTCGTCGTGTAAAATGAAACGCCTTTAGGAACATAGAGTCGGAAAGTTTGATTCGCGCCGATAAATGTGAACCATCCTAATCCATTAATGCCAATATCGCGAGATCCTTCCTCGTCAACGACGATATCATAGATATCAAAGTCTTTTAGGCTTTGTAAATTCTTAGATACTGGCGAAAGCAATTCCTTGTTCAGCGTCTTTAAAAATTGTTTATTCGGTTCAAGAGTATAAATCTTTTTTATATCAACATTATCAGAAAAATAACATCCCACCACCGTTTTTTCTCCTTCGACAAGTTCGATGCGGGCAAGTCCACCGACGAAAAGAGAATGGCCTTTGGAAAGCGTGAAGCGCCGTATGTTGATTTTTTTAACAGGAACGATATCTTTTAAAACTGACTTTTCAACTTTTTCTAAGATTGAGTTGTCGCTTCCAAGTCCGGGTGTGTCATAGAAAAAGGTTGACTGGTCGATTGGTATTTGCATAACTTTTAGATTGGTGCCTGGATATTTTTGGGTAATGATGTTCGAGCGACTTATATTTTTATATTCCTTAAGGAAAGTTTCCATTAATGTCGTCTTTCCGGAATGTTTTTGACCGATAATATAAACATCGCGAGCCTTGCGGTGTTCCTTAATCACATCGATTACTTCGCGTATATTATAATTGGCCGAGGCGCTGATTAATTTGACGTCAAGAACCTTCAATTTCTCCACTCTGAGGCGATGAGCGACATAATCTTTTAGTTGTTCGTCATCGACTTCGTCGGGCAAAATATCGCGCTTATTGGCAATAACTAGGACATCAAGCCCAGAAAGCCATTGATTTAACGCGCGAATAAAGCCAGCTTCAAATGAAAACAAGTTGATAACATAAACAATTAAGGCATCGGTAGCTTGGGCATCGGCCACGAGCGTAAAAAATTCATGATCTAAACTAGCCTCACGCGGAGCGAGGTTATATTTTTCGCTATGAAAGCATTTTGAACAAAATAAAACTCCTTTGGATAAATCTTGCAAAAATTCGTTTTCGACATATCCGTCTTTTTGTGGATCCTTGCTTTGCAAGACAACCCCGCAAGAGTAACACCGGCGAATGATATTTAGTTTTGCCATTATCTTTCCTCCCAGCTGATTAAGAGATTCATTTTCTTCATTTTTTGATAACGTGGCCGGTCAAAACAGCGATTAAAGCGCGTCGTCCACTGGTCATCTTCAACGAGACGATCGGTCAAGATTGTTTTAATGCCCGCGCCATTTCCGCAAGCGACATCAGTAATAATCTGATCACCAATCATCATGACCATAGATATATCGATATTATGTTTTTTAATGAACTTCTTTAGTTTAAAGGCAAATGGCTTAAATAGCGAGCCCGCGTGCCGAACACCTAATTCCTTTGCGTATGTAGAGACGCGTTTCGAAGTATTATTAGAGACAACGATAATTTCGATGCCGGCTTGAGTGAGCTTTTCTTTTAAAGCATAAGCTTTTTTTGTCGGATGGCTTTGCTGATAAGCATCAAGAGTATTATCAAGATCAACAAACAAAATCGAGATATTATGTTTTTGGAAAAATGCTGGCTCGATGTCATAAATGCTCTTAGCCACGCAGAAGGGAATGAAACGTTTATTCATATTTCTATTTTACAAATAATAATTGTAAAAATATAGATAAATACTATAAAAATAAGAAAAACAAAGGCAACAATTAACATTTGTCGCCTTATCATTTAATCAAAAAAAATGGAAAAACGTTATTTCTTTGACTCATCTTCCTCAAAAATTGAAATTTGTTTGTATTCTTCGCTGTCTTCTTCTAATGAGGAATCGCTAACGTCAGTAATCAGCTTTTCTTTGATTGGGGGTTCATGCGCAATAATATTTTTATCAATCATTATGTTGTCTTCCCGGAAAACGATGGCTAAGTGCGAACGTCGCGGCAAGGTAATTGTGCCTTTGGCGTATTTAGCGCGGGGAGTGACATAAAATTCTTCAATCGCTACCTCGATAGCTGTTTTGTTGTTAGCTTGCACACGAAGAATAATCTTCTCATCTTTGCTATCGATTTTGCGCGCATATATTAAATTATGAGGTTCTGTTTTAAAAGTTGGATAAATTGGTGTTGTTTTACCTAATCGAGCAGTTAATGGCGTATTTACATAATCATATATGCGGATATGACCAGCGTGAGTTAACAAGGCAATTTTAGCTTTCTCATCTTTATTAAAGACGAGAATCTTGACAATTGTCGCTGGTTTCAGTTGTGCGATAGCTTTAACGCCTCCTGATTTAAGAGTGGCGATTGAAACATCATTTTCATTAAATAAAATTGATCCGCCAGTACTAGTTAAGACAAGGAGGTTGCTGTCGCCGCTTGTGACCACCACATCAGCAATTTCATCATCGCCGATTAATTTCATCGCCGTAATCGGACGAGCGTAACGAATCACGACAAAATCGCTTAACCGAACGCGCTTGATTTGTCCTTTTTTTGTCACTAAGGCCAGGAAAAGGTCATCGCGGAATTTATTGACGGCAAAAGCGCACACAATCTTTTCTTTATATTCGAGGCTAATCAAGTAGTTGATGTGTTTTCCTTCGTCTTTCCATTTCGTATCGACAATTTCGTGAATCGGAATGTAAAGATAGTTGCCCTTATTGGTGAATGCCAAGACAAAATCAGTCGTTACCGCTTGACCGCGATAAACTAAAACATCGCCTTCTTTCATTCCCGGCAAAGAATCAACGCCACTACCGCGATATGATTTAACTGAACTGCGTTTGATATAACCATCGCGAGTAATGGCAATCATTACATCTTCTTTGGCGATTAAGTCACGCTTGTCGATTTGTAAATTAATATCTTTTTCAACAATATGAGTCCGACGATCATCACCGTATTTGGTGCCAATAGCTTTTAAATCAGCGATGATAACTCGGTCGAGTTTTTTTCGATCTTCAAGAATTCCCTGAAGCTTAAATATTGTTTTTTCCAACTCTTGTTTTTCTTTAACTAAAGTTGAAATATCCGTATTTGACAACTTATAAAGTTGTAACATGACGATAGCTTCACTTTGAGCTTCGGAAAATTCAAATTTATTTTGGAGGTTTGCTTTTGCACTCGCTTTATCTTTTGAAGCGCGAATAACAGCGACGATTTTATCGAGCATGGAGATTGCTTTAATAAGTCCGTCGACGATATGAAGACGAACCTGAGATTTATCTAAATCATAGTGACTGCGGCGAGTAATGACATCAACTTGATGCTCGATATAGGCATCAATAATTTGTAGCAAGTTGAGTGTTCTCGGCCGCCCGTTAACGATTGCCACGATGTTTGAAGAATAAGAACTCTTTAATTGTGTTTTGTTAAAGAGATAGGCCAAAATAATTTCTGGTTTGGCGTCCCTTTTTAAATCGATAACAATGCGCAAACCATTGCGGTCTGATTCATCACGAACTTCTAAAATTCCATCGATTTTTTTATCGTGACGAATCTTGTCGAGTTCGTAAACAATTGAAATTTTTACCGTTTTATACGGTATTTCAGTGATAATAATTTGTTTTTGTCCATTCTCATTAACTATTTGTGTTTTGGCCGCTACTTCAATGCGTCCACGACCGGTTTCATACATGTTTTGCAGGCCATCACCTTCATAAATCAAACCACCCGTTGGGAAATCTGGACCTTTTATAAACCGCATTAAATCTAGAGGTGTAACATTGACGTGTGTAAGCCTCCAAATGACGGCGTCGATTACTTCACAAAGATTATGCGGAGGAATTTCAGTTGCTAAAGCAACTGCAATACCTTCACTACCATTAACGAGCAGATTAGGGAAACGGGCTGGCAATACGCTTGGTTCAAAGTCGGTATCATCGAAAGTTAAGTCCATGTCGACTGTCTTTTTTTCAAGATCACGCGTTAATTCTTCAGCGATTTCGCTAAGGCGCGCTTCGGTGTAACGATAAGCAGCTGGAACGTCGCCGTCGATACTGCCGTTATTACCTTGAAAATCGACAAGGGGAACACGAACCTTCCAATCTTGCGACATACGGGCTAAAGCATCATAAATAGAGGAGTCGCCATGTGGGTGATATTTACCCATAACGGCACCAACTGTATGAGCACATTTTTTTGTTGGACGTGTTGAGATATTGCCAGATTCATACATCGCGTAAATGATGCGTCGTTGAACCGGTTTTAAACCATCACGAACATCGGGAATGGCGCGGTCTTGAATGACGTATTTTGCATAAGTCGCATAGCGATCACCCATTACTTCTTCAAGAGGTTGATTGCTGATTTTTTCCTTAATAACATCAACGACTTCAGGAGCTTTTTTAGTCATTATTTAACCTCCTCGATAAAGCGATCAACAGTATTAAAATCAACATTCTCTTCGACCCATTTACGGCGTACCGCCGCATCTTTTCCCATCAAGACACTTACTCGTCTCTCAACGAGAAGAGGGTCCTCAATTTTGACGCGGACAAGCTGCCGACTGCGGGGATTCATCGTTGTTTCCCAAAGTTGATCAGCATCCATTTCGCCAAGACCTTTGTACCGCGAAATTTTATATCCACCGCCAATCGATTTCTTAGCTTTTTCAAGGCCGCGATCATCCCAGGCATATTCATAAACTAGACTTTTGTTAATCTCTTTATAAATGCGGTAAAGGGGAGGCACAGCAACATAAATTTTGCCCTTGTTAACAAGTGGTCTCATATAGTGATAAAAGAAAGTTAAAAGTAGTGTTTGAATGTGTGCTCCATCAGTATCGGCATCGGTCATGATAATGATTTTTCCATACTTTGATTCTTCGATGTCGAAGTTTTGTCCAACTCCAGCTCCAATCGACGAAATAATGGTGGCGAATTCTTCATTTTTAAGCATTCTTTCCATTGTCACATTATCGGTATTTAATGGTTTACCACGAAGTGGTAGAATCGCTTGATGTAAACGATCACGTCCTTTGCGGGCAGTACCTCCAGCAGATTCACCTTCGACGATAAAAAGTTCGTTTAATGGATAATCTTTTGACTGGCAAGGTGTTAACTTATCGCTGATGATCAAATCATTTTTAGCTTTTTTAGTGCTTCTTGCTTCATCTTTAGCTTTACGGGCTGCTAAGCGGGCATCGCGAGAGTCGTTTACTTTCTTAATTAGACTTATTGCGAACTCTTTATTTTCATTCATATAGTAAGTTAACTTACTATAAATAAAGTTATTAACGGCTTGAATGGCTTCCGGAGTCCCAAGTTTAGATTTGGTTTGGCCTTCATATTGAAGAAGAGTTTCTGGTATCTTTAACGACAAAATAGCAGTTAATCCTTCACGGATATCGCCACCTTCAATTTTGCTTTTCCCTTTTAAAAGGGAATGTTCGGTGGCAAAGTCATTTACCGCCCTTGTTAAACCGATACGGAAACCGGTCTCATGCGTACCACCATCTCTAGTCCGCACATTATTAGCATACGAATAGATGGATTCATTATAGTCCTCGATGCAATATTGCATCGCACATTCGATTTTAATGCCATTAGCATCATCTTCGAAAGAAACAATATTACCAAGCGGCTTTTTATTCGTATTTAATATTGCGACATACTCTTTGAGGCCGTCGACATAGTAAAATTCATGAGATAAATCAGTCCTTTCATCTTTAATGGTGAATCTAACTCTTTTTAGTAGAAATGCACTCTCTTGCAAATGGTTATAAATCGTGTCCCACTTGAAGTCGATCGATGAGAAAACTGTCGAATCAGGCTTGAATCTAACAAGGGTTCCATGTTTGTTGGTTTTGCCAACTATTTCAAGCGGAGTGACTAGTTTTCCGCCATTTTCAAAACGGAGATGATAGATCGAACCATCACGGTAAACCATGACATCTAAAAACTCACTTAAAGCGTTAGTTACCGAGGCGCCAACGCCATGAAGACCGGCGCTACTTTTGTAGACGGCATCGGAGAATTTTCCTCCTGAGTGCAAAGTTGAAAAGATTAATTGGACGGCCGGCATGTTTGTTTGTTTGTGAAGATCAACCGGGATGCCGCGACCTTCATCCTCAACCGAAAGCGACCCGTCTTTATGGATAATGACGGTTATTTTACTTCCGTAACCAGAAAGAGCCTCATCAACACCATTATCAATAACTTCCCAAACGAGGTGATGAAGACCGGAAGAATTTGTTGAACCAATATACATTGCTGGTCTTTTGCGAACACCAGAAAGACCCTCGAGAATATCGATATCGGCAGCAGTATAAGTGTTTTTTAGCGTTTTTTCAGCCATCTTGTCCTCACGTGATGTAAATCAATTCGTAATTATAACAAATATGTTTTGAAAAGTAATGATACTTTTATATAATAAATAAGCATTTAGCGAGCGAGGTCATATGAATATTATTTATAATATAGCGATTGGTTTGGGTTCATTAATAATTGGTTATTTAATTGGATCTTTTCCGACAGCAATCGTTATTGGCAGGGTATTTTACAAGCAAGACCCTCGTCATTATGGTTCGAAAAACGCTGGCGGCACTAATGCCGGAAGATTGTGGGGCAAAAAAGCCGGCTTGACAGTAATGATTGTTGATATTGCCAAAGCAGTCTTGTCGATTTGGACCGTTTTTATGCTAATTAACTTTACCGGCCTGACAAATGTCGTTAATTTATGGCGGCATGGGATGACTTATTACTATTTGGCCTCGTTAGGTTCTGCTGTTGGTCATTGCTGGCCGATTTATGCAAACTTCCGAGGCGGAAAAGCAGTCTCGGCATTGGCGGGAATGGTTGTTGCGACAAGCTGGTTCCTTTCATTATTTGGTTTAGTCTTCTTCGCTATTTTGAAAAGTAAAAAATTTGTTTCGCTCTCATCGATTATCGCTGCTTCAACAGTTGCGTTTGCTGCTTTTATCATGTTCATTATCGATATATTTGTACCGGGATTTTTCAATTTTGGCATGTGGGGCGGCGGTTCACTTTTCATAGTGGGATGGGACTATTTTGTCGTCATACTTTCTATCACTATAATCCTTATTTTTCGCCATCGCGAAAACATTGAAAGACTGACAAATAATAAAGAAAATAAGATTCATTGGATAAAATAATTAGCAATTAATTAGTATATATTTAGTTGCTTTAACGAGTGTGAATAATTTTCACACAATAAAACTGACAACAATAATAGTTCGAATATATCATGGTTTTTGATTGACAAATCAGCCGATGGAATGATGTCTTAAATAAAAAAAGATGTTTTCTTATACCGCCGTATATTCTTCACTACATCTATAAGAAAGATGATAAAAAAAGACGCCAGTTGAGGCGTCTTTTCTGTTGTCGTAAATCTGATGCTTTACTGACTGTTTTTCATGCTGTTCATAACCGCTCTAATTTGCGATTCGCTAGGCTTGCGGCCCATTGATAAGAACATTGCACGAATCATGTTTTCGTTAATAGGTGGGTTCTTGGCGAGCTCGCGTTTAAAGAGCCATCTCGATCCGAAGAATCCTGCAGCGAGACCGCCGATGAGAGCGATGACGATTAGTAAAATCCATGACCATGTTTCCATTTTTGTTTCTCCTTATGCACGACCGTCGTATTGGCCGTTATCTGTTCTGACAATAATTGTTTCGCCGCTTTCAACAAAGAGCGGGACTCTTAGTTTTAAACCGGTTTCTAAAATCGCGTCCTTCATTGCTTTGTTAACTGTATCACCGCGCACTGCTGGTTCACATTCAACAATTTGCAAGGCAACTTTCGCAGGTAATGAAAGCCCGAGAATTTCATCTTCATAAACCAAAATTTCGATTTCAGCATTGCTGACAAGGAAATTTCTTTCCCATTCCATTTTAGCTTTGGGCAGTTCGATTTGTTCATAAGTACTTTGATCCATAAAAACAAGCATGTCTTCTGTATCATAAAGATAAGTCATTTTTTTCTTATCTAATCGAACTGGTTCGACTACGTAACCACTGTTACGTGAAATTTCAACAATCGCGCCTGAGCGCAAATTTTTGGCTTTGACTTTCGCCACCATCTTCCGCATTGCGGTTTTATTTAGCAAAATATCTAGTACTGTGTATAGAATTCCTTCATCAATGAAGTGGTTTCCGGGTCTTAGTTCTGTTACGTTAATCATTTAATTATCCTCCTTTTGCCGTTTGTTATTATAACAAAGTTATTTATTGTTGGGTATGTATTCTTTCCGTAAGTATGTATTGTATTTCAATTCTCTTTCAATCGTCGTGCTTTTCTCATGACCGGGATAAACTTTGGTATCAATCGGCAAGGATTTAAGTTTTGCCAAACTTTGAATAATGCTTCGCGGCGAACCAGTCGGCAAGTCGCTTCGTCCAATTGCACCGCGAAATAAGGTGTCACCGGTAAAAATCATTTTCTCTTCAGGCACATAATAACACACGCTTCCTTGTGTGTGGAAGGGCGTATGGATAACGTAAAAATCTTTTTTTAAAAGATTAACCTTATCATTATCACTTAATCCAAGGGCGCGAATACACAAATTAACTGGTCCGATTTTTCTATCAAGATAGGAACAATTGAGTCGAGGATTATTCAAGAATTCAGTTTCTAATTCGTGCATGTAAACAGGGATGTCAGGAAACGATTCTAATAGAAATGGCAAACCGCAAATATGATCAAAATGGCCATGAGTGAGCAACACTGCCTGAAGTTTGAGTTCGTGGCGAATAAGGAAGTCGCGAATGGCTGGAGTATCCCCTAAACCAGGATCAATAACCACCGCATTCCCCTCTTCATCGTTGAGGACATAAGTATTGCTAACGTAATCAGATTCGTTTAAAAGCGTTAAGAGCATCTTTAAAAAATAAGGCCTAAGCCTTACTTTTTCTCCTTATGGATCGTTTGTTTATTGCATCTTGAGCAAAACTTTTTTATTTCACGGCGCTCGGGATGATTCTTTTTGTTTTTGGAACCGATATAGTTCTCTTCACCGCAAACGGTACACTTTAGGATAATATTATCGCGCATTTTTCGTCACCTCTTTTAAATTGCTCATAAATAGTACCATATCTAAATAAAGATATCTACACTAAGTTATCGAGTGATATAATTATATAAGTAATTATGTTACCAAGAGAATTAACCCGAAATATTAAATTAGGCACACTTTCCATCGGTGGTCAAAACCGTGTTTTAATTCAGTCAATGTGCAATATTAAAACAAGCCATGTAACCGAAGTCGTTGACCAAATCAAACGCGTCACCCTTCTCGGCGCCGATTTAATGCGTGTTTCAATTCTTGATGAAGAAGACGCAGAAGCAATCATCGAAATAAAGAAGCAAATTTCGATTCCTCTTGTCGCCGATATCCATTTTGACTATCGGCTAGCATTATCAGCTATTGAAAACGGAATCGACAAGATTCGCATTAATCCCGGCAATATTGGTTCGGAAGATAAAATAAAGGCGGTCGTCGAGGCATGTAAAAAGAAACAAGTTCCGATTCGCGTCGGTGTTAATTCGGGATCACTTGATAAAGAAATAGCTAGTAATAAAAGTCTTTCTACTGCCGATAAATTAGTGGCGTCAGCTCAAAAACACATCGCTATTTTAGAAAAGCATGGTTTTTATGACATAGTCATATCGCTGAAAGGCTCAAACGCTATCGAAACAATTGAGGCTTACCGTAAAGCCCATGTCGTATTTCCTTATCCACTGCATCTTGGCATCACCGAAGCCGGTCCAAAAGACATTGGCTTAATTAGGAGTGCTGCCGGCTTATCTCCGCTACTAATTGAGGGCATCGGCGATACAATTCGCATTTCCTTAAGCGACGAACCCGAGGAAGAAATTTTGGCCGCCAAGCGTTTGCTTCATGATCTTGACTTATACGATAATTATCCAACTATTATCTCTTGCCCGACGTGTGGACGAACGCAAGTGGACGTCGTTCCGATGGCCAAGCGCGTTTTGCGTTATCTCGAAGAACACAATCTTAATTTGAAGGTGGCTGTCATGGGATGTATCGTCAATGGTCCTGGTGAAGCCAAACACGCTGATTATGGTATGGCTGGCGGCAACGGGATGTGGGTTCTATTTAAAAAGGAAAAAATCTTACAAACCGTCACCGAAGAAGAAGCTTTCGACGCCTTAATTAACGCCATAAAAAAAGACATCGAGTGATGTCCTTTTATTTTTTATAATATGTATTATAACTTTTCGACCCAGCCTTCTTCGAAGACGCCAGATTTAAGCATGGAAATTTCTTTTTGATAAGGAGCTTTTTGCTCAATATAAGGCGTTTCTAAAATCTTGGGGACGTTTTCAAGACGAGGATGTTTAATATAGGCGTAGATAGTGTCAAAACCAATTTCGCCATAACCGATATTCGCATGGCGATCCTTGTGGGCGCCCATGACGTTTTTTGAATCGTTAACGTGAATGCAAAGTAGTTTATCTAAGCCGATGACTTTGTCAAACTTATTGAGAACACCTTCAATATCATGGACATTCATGCCGGCATCGTTAATGTGGCATGTGTCTAAGCAAACGCCTAATCTCTCGGGGTGAGCGCTATGGGTTAGTATGTAATTTATTTCTTCAAACGAAGTTCCAACTTCCGAACCTTTGCCGGCCATTGTTTCTAGGGCAATTTTGACATTTGTATCGTCGATTTTGAACACTTCATCAAGCGCTTCGACGACCGATTCAAGACCGCCTTCCACTCCGAGTCCGACATGACTTCCGGGATGAAGAACTAATATGCGTGGACCAAAGGCAGAAACGCGTCTTAGTTCTTCGATTAAGAATTTTTTTGAAGAATCATAAACGCTTGGATTTGTTTTATTACCAATATTGATGATATAAGGGGCGTGGACGATGATTTTGCTTTCATCGATACCGGCATCTTGAATGGCTTTGCGGCCTTCTTCAATTAGTAGTTCATTAACGGGTTTCCGATACGAATTTTGGGGCGCACCGGTATAAAACATAAACGTGTTCGCCCCATAAGAAAGAGCTTCTTTAACGCTGCCCAGATAATAATCTGGTCCTGACATTGATACGTGTGATCCAATATACAATTTAATCATTTTTATTGCCTTCCTTTCGATATCTTTCGACTCGCTGGCGGCGAATATCCTTGCGAATGATTTCGCGGTGATGCTTACGTTTTACTTTGGCAACAGCATCGCGAACTTTTTTCTTGTAGCCGGGCTTGACGACATCTGATTTTGCTTTGGATGTCGCATGTTTAATTTGGCGTTCAAGTTCAACGTCGATTCTCTTTTTATTTTGTTTGCGGCGAGCGAGTTTATCGGTTGAGATAATTGTATCATTTTTGAGTTCCAAATAAGAGAAAGATG